>NZ_JBGBPT010000020.1:0-110859 GCF_041106355.1 Streptomyces sp. BF23-19
TTTGGTGGGGTTCGCGCCCTGGCCGGTGCCCTTCGAGGGGGCCGGGGCGGGGGCCTGGCTCGTGGCGGGCGCCGGAGCGGTCGGCGCGACCGGCGCGACCGGTGCGGCGGAGCTCGTCCGGGGGGCCTTGGGGGACGGGGCCTTGGTGGACGGGGCCGGCGCGGCCGAGGACGAGGGCGCGGCGCTCGGCGAGGCGGACGGCGACGCGGAAGCGCTCGGCGAGGCCGAGGGGCTCGGGGAGGCGGACGTCGACGGGGTGGCCGAGGCGGAAGGCTTCGGGGACGCGCTGCCCGAGCCGGTATCCGTGGAGGCGCGGCCGGACAGGTTCACGAGGCCGTTCTGCTGCCGCAGCGCCGTGCCGGGGTCGTTCGAGGCCTTGGCCTTGGCCGCCGGGGTGGGGGAATCCGTGGCGCTGACCCCCACATAGGGGAAGGATCCGGCGACCGGCACCATGCCGGTGGTGACGGCCGCGGTGCCGAGGGCGACGGCCACCGAGACGCCCAGCAGGCCGGTGCGCAGGGCGGTGCCGCGCTTGCCGCCGCTGTGCGGTGCGGCGGGGAGACGGTGACGGCCCATCGAGCGTGCCTTCCTTGCCGGTTCAAGATCATCCCTTACCCACCCAAATGGGTGAGTTCGTTGGTGCGCGACTGTACGCCATGGGGCCAGGGGGGCGATGTGTCCCGAAAGTGCCGGCCCGGTTAGCGTTCACGCATGAATGAAGATGTCCGTCTGACCGCCTGGGTGCGCGGCCGTGTGCAGGGAGTGGGCTTCCGCTGGTTCACCAGGGAGAACGCCTTGGAGATCGGCGGGGTGGTCGGCTTCGCGCTCAACCTCGACGACGGGCGAGTACAGGTGGTCGCCGAAGGTCAACGTGAGAATTGCCACCGGCTGCTCGACTGGTTGCGCTCCTCCGACACGCCCGGGCAGGTGGACGGAGTGACAGAGATCTGGGGCACACCGCGCGGTGGCTACGACGGATTCGGGATGCGATGACCGATCGGCTGATCATGCACTCATCACATCTCTGATCGTCCGCACACGGTCGGAACTGCGCATTCGTCGTCGACGCGTTGCCGACGAGGGTGATCCGTGGAAGGCTCGAAGATGAGGATGATCTCCACACCCCTTGCGGGGACCGGGGCGCCCGCGGATACGGGGCGTGATCGTGTTGACCGTCAAACTTTTTGGTGAGACGCTGGAAGCCCCGCGCACCTGAGCTGTTTGGCAGTGTTGGCAGTAGTAAGCGCAGTGACTGACAGTCGCTGCCGGACATCCGCGGGTGCGATTCCCTCACGACCCACACCGCTTCGGTCGGTCACTCAGTGTGGAGGACCATCCATCATGGCAAAGGCGCTTCTCGGTTACGTCGGCGGTTCCGACCCGCGACTCCTCGCCGAGATGCGACGGCTTCAGCAGCGCGTCCAGGACCTCGAGTCCGAGCTCGTACGGATTCAGTCCGAAAATGACGCGCTGAACGCGGCCGCCGCTCAGCACGACGGAGACTCGCTGCTCGGCAGCATCGACATCGACGTACCCCAGGCGGAGCCTGCGCTCACCTGACCCGTGCTTCACTCGACGCTCGACTCCAGCCCCGCATGATCTGCAAGGGACGCTTCGGCGTCCCTTCTTTCTTTCCGCGTCCTTCGCGTCCTCCGACTCTTCCGCGCGTCTTCCCGCGCCCCCTTCCCCCGACGGCCGTGCCAGGGACCACAGGGCCAGGTGGGGGGCCTGATCCCATTGGCGTCAGTTGTGCCCAGCACCTTCATGGGTGAAACCGGACGCGAAAGGTAGAGTCCGGCGGCGTGCACCTCAAGTCCCTGACCCTGCGTGGCTTCAAATCCTTCGCGTCCGCCACCACCCTGCGCTTCGAGCCCGGAATCACCTGTGTCGTGGGCCCGAACGGATCCGGCAAGTCCAATGTGGTGGACGCGCTGTCCTGGGTCATGGGTGAACAGGGGGCCAAGTCCCTGCGTGGCGGGAAGATGGAAGACGTCATCTTCGCCGGGACCACGGGGCGTCCGCCGCTCGGGCGCGCCGAGGTGTCCCTGACGATCGACAACTCCGACGGCGCGCTGCCCATCGACTACGCCGAAGTCACCATCACCCGGATCATGTTCCGCGGCGGCAGCAGCGAGTACCAGATCAACGGTGACACCTGCCGCCTGCTCGACATCCAGGAGCTGCTCTCCGACTCGGGCATCGGCCGCGAGATGCACGTCATCGTCGGACAGGGGCAGCTGGACTCCGTCCTGCACGCCGATCCGATGGGCCGCCGCGCCTTCATCGAGGAAGCGGCAGGCGTACTCAAGCACCGCAAGCGCAAGGAGAAGGCGCTGCGGAAGCTGGACGCGATGCAGGCCAACCTCGCCCGCGTCCAGGACCTGGGCGACGAGCTGCGGCGCCAGCTCAAGCCCCTGGGACGGCAGGCGGCGGTCGCCCGACGGGCGGCCGTGATCCAGGCGGACCTGCGCGACGCGCGGCTGCGCCTGCTCGCCGACGACCTGGTCGTGCTGCGGCGCGCCCTCGACACGGAGATCGCGGACGAGGCGGCGCTCAAGGAGCGCAAGGAGGCCGCCGAGGCCCAGCTCGCGGGCGCCGTGCGGCGCGAGGCGGAGCTGGAGGAGGCGGTACGGGAGCTCGCGCCGCGGCTGCAGCGGGCCCAGCAGACCTGGTACGAGCTGTCGCAGCTCGCCGAACGCGTCCGGGGCACCGCCTCCTTGGCGGACGCCCGGGTCAAGAGTGCCTCGGCTCCGCCCGAGGAGGAGCGGCGCGGCCGCGATCCCGAGGAGATGGAACGGGAGGCCGCGCGGATCCGCGAGCAGGAGGCGGAACTGACGGCGGCTCTGGAGGCGGCCTCACGGGCGCTGGAGGACACCGCCGAGCACCGGGCGGAGCTGGAGCAGGAGCTGGCCGCCGAGGAACGCCGGCTGCGGGACGCCGCGCGGGCCATCGCCGACCGGCGCGAGGGACTGGCCCGGCTGACCGGGCGGCTCGGCGCGGCCCGCTCCCGCGCGGGGGCGGCGCAGGCCGAGATCGACCGGCTCGTCGCGGCGCGGGACGCGGCCCGGTCCCGGGCCGCCGCCGCGCAGGAGGAATACGAGGCCCTGGCGCAGGAGGTCGGCGGCCTCGACGACCCGTCGGCCGACACGGACCACGAGAACGCGCGGGACCGGCTGGCACGGGCGGAGGCGGAGCTGTCCGCCGCCCGGGAGGAGCTGTCCGAGGCGGAGCGCTCCCGGGCGGCCGTCTCGGCGCGGCGCGACGCGCTGGCGCTGGGGCTGCGCCGCAAGGACGGTACGGGCGCACTGCTCGCGGCGCGGGAGCGGCTGGCCGGGCTGCTGGGACCGGCGGCGCAGCGGCTGTCGGTGACCCCCGGGTTCGAGGTCGCCGTGGCCGCCGCACTGGGCTCGGCCGCGGACGCGCTGGCGGTGGCCTCCCCGGGAGCGGCGGCCGAGGCGATCCGTCACCTCCGTGAGGCGGACGCGGGCCGCGCCACCCTGCTGATCGCCCCGGCGGCGCCCGCCCTCCCGGGGCAGGCCTCGGCCGGACCGGCGGACGGGGCACAGGAAGCGGTCGCCGGGGCAGCGGTCGCCGGGGGAGCGTTCCCCCACCCGGCCCCCTCCCGGGACGGAGATCTCCCCGCGCCGGCCCCGCGGCCGGCGGCGAGCGTGGGTACGTCCGCCCAGGCCCAGGTCCAGGCCCAGGCCCAAGCTCCGGCCTCCGCACCGGTCGCGGCCGACGGCGGACCCATGGGTGCTCCCGTACCGGCCGCCGAGCTGGTCGGCGGGGACGCGCAGGTGCGGCGGGCCGTGGAGTGGGTGCTGCGGGACCATGTCGTGGTCGCGACCCTGGACGCGGCCGAGACGCTGGTCGCGGAGCGGCCCGACGCGGTGGCCGTGACCCTCGACGGCGACGTGCTCGGCGCCCACCTCGCGCACGGCGGTTCCGCCGGGGCGCCCAGCCTGATCGAGGTGCAGGCCGCCGTCGACGAGGCCGCGGCCGAGTTGGACCGGCTGGGCGTACGGTGCGCGGAACTCACCGAGGCCCGGACGGCAGCCCAGAGCCACCGCCAGGACGCGGCCGCCCTGGTCGATGAGCTCGCCGAGCGGCGGCGCGCCGCGGAACAGGCCCGGGCCGGGGTCGCCCAGCAGCTCGGGCGGCTCGCCGGGCAGGCCAAGGGCGCCGCGGGCGAGGCCGAACGCAGCGCCGCCGCCGCGGACAGGGCCCAGGACGCCCTGGAGCAGGCGCTGGCCGAGGTGGAGGAGTGCGCCGAGCGGCTCGCGACCGCCGAGGAGATGCCGGCGGACGAGGAGCCGGACGGCTCCCGGCGGGACCGGCTCGCCGCCGACGGCGCCAACGCCCGGCAGACCGAGATGGAGGCCCGGCTGCAGCTGCGGACCCTGGAGGAGCGGGTCAAGGGGCTGGCCGGACGCGCGGACTCGCTGGACCGCGGGGCCCGTGCGGAACGCGAGGCCCGGACCCGCGCCGAGCGGCGTCGGGCGCGGCTGCGCCACGAGGCGGAGGTGGCCCGGGCGGTGGCCGACGGCTCCCGGCAGCTCCTCGCGCACGTGGAGGTGTCGCTCGGCAGGGCCGACGAGGAGCGGGTGGCGGCCGAACGGGCGAAGGGCCTGCGCGAGCGGGAGCTCGGCGAGGCACGCAACCGCGGCCGGGAACTGAAGGGGGAGCTGGACAAGCTCACCGACTCGGTCCACCGAGGTGAGGTGCTCGGCGCCGAGCAGCGGCTGCGCATCGAGGCGCTGGAGGCCAGGTCGCTGGAGGAGTTCGGCATGGAGGCCGCCGGGCTGGTCGCCGAGTACGGCCCCGACCAGCCGGTGCCCCCGTCCCCGCCCGCCGACGGCGAGGTGCTGCCGGAGGACCCGCAGGACCCGCGCAACCGGCCCGGTCCCTTCGTCCGGGCCCAGCAGGAGAAGCGGCTCAAGGTCGCCGAGCGCGCGTACCAGCAGCTCGGCAAGGTCAACCCGCTCGCCCTGGAGGAGTTCGCCGCGCTGGAGGAGCGCCACCAGTTCCTCAGCGAGCAGCTGGAGGATCTCCGTAAGACGAGGGCCGATCTCCTTCAAGTCGTGAAGGAGGTCGACCAGCGTGTCGAGCAGGTCTTCACCGAGGCCTTCCGGGACACGGCCCGGGAGTTCGAGGGCGTGTTCTCCCGCTTGTTCCCCGGCGGCGAGGGCAGGCTGATCCTCACCGATCCCGACAACATGCTGACGACCGGCATCGACGTGGAGGCCCGCCCGCCGGGCAAGAAGGTCAAGCGGCTGTCGCTGCTCTCCGGCGGCGAGCGCTCGCTGACCGCCGTGGCGATGCTGGTGTCCATCTTCAAGGCGCGCCCCAGCCCGTTCTACGTGATGGACGAGGTCGAGGCCGCGCTCGACGACACCAATCTGCAGCGCCTGATCCGGATCATGGAGGAGCTCCAGGAGAGCTCACAGCTGATCGTCATCACGCACCAGAAGCGGACGATGGAGGTCGCGGACGCGCTCTACGGCGTCTCGATGCAGGGCGACGGCGTCTCCAAGGTGATCAGCCAGCGTCTCCGCTAGGTCGATCATTCAGATAGTGAAGGCATAGGTAGGCAGCCTGCGGGGCGATTGCGACCACTCCGACTCTTGACTTCAGAAAGTGAAGCCATAGGCTCTGCTCTGGCGTGTTGACGTTCAGGTGGTGGTGCGCAGTTTGCTGTGCGCCACTAGAGGAACACGCGCAACGACGAATCCCCCACACAGCCCGCCGTCGCCGCCGGGCCCAGGAGCGCACCTTGACCAGCACAGCGAACGCACCCGCGTCAGGCGGTGGAAACCCGGCTCACCCCGACCACCTCGGCCACGTCATCTTCATCGCCGCGGCCGCGGCGATGGGTGGCTTCCTCTTCGGCTACGACAGCTCCGTCATCAACGGCGCGGTCGAGGCCATCCGCGACCGCTTCGACGTCGGCTCGGCAGCGCTCGCCCAGGTGATCGCCGCGGCGCTGATCGGCTGCGCCATCGGTGCCGCCACCGCGGGCCGCCTCGCCGACCGGATCGGCCGAATCCGCTGCATGCAGATCGCGTCCGTCCTGTTCACCGCGAGCGCCATCGGTTCGGCCCTCCCGTTCGCCCTCTGGGACCTCGCCATGTGGCGCGTCATCGGCGGCTTCGGCATCGGCATGGCCTCCGTCATCGGCCCCGCCTACATCGCCGAGGTCTCCCCGGCCGCCTACCGCGGCCGGCTGGCCTCGTTCCAGCAGGCGGCCATCGTCATCGGCATCGCCGTCTCACAGCTGGTCAACTGGGCCATCCTCAACCTCGCGGGCGGCGACCAGCGCGGTGAGATCGGCGGGCTCGAAGCCTGGCAGTGGATGCTCGGCGTGATGGTCGTCCCGGCCGTGCTCTACGGCCTGCTGTCCTTCGCCATCCCGGAGTCCCCGCGCTTCCTCGTCTCGGTCGGCCGCACGGAGAAGGCCAAGAAGGTCCTGCGCGAGGTCGAGGGCTCCGGCATCGACGCCGACGCCCGCGTCCGCGAGATCGACCACTCGATGCGCTCCGAGGTGAAGTCCACCTTCAAGGACCTGCTCGGCGGCCGCTTCGGCTTCCTGCCCATCGTCTGGATCGGCATCGGCCTCTCGGTCTTCCAGCAGCTGGTCGGCATCAACGTGATCTTCTACTACAGCTCCTCGCTGTGGCAGTCGGTCGGCATCGACGCGAGCTCCTCGTTCCTGTACTCCTTCGAGACCTCGGTCGTGAACATCATCGGTACGGTCATCGCGATGATCTTCGTGGACCGGCTCGGCCGCAAGCCGCTCGCCCTCATCGGCTCCGTGGGCATGGCGCTGTCGCTGGGCACGGCGGCCTGGGCGTTCTCGTTCAAGACCGGAACCGGCGACGACATCTCGCTGCCGCACGCGCAGGGCATCACCGCCTTGGTCGCGGCCAACCTCTTCGTCCTCTTCTTCGCCCTCTCCTGGGGCGTGGTGGTCTGGGTGCTGCTGGGCGAGATGTTCCCCGGTCGCATCCGCGCCGCCGCCCTCGGTGTGGCTGCCTCGGCCCAGTGGATCGCCAACTGGGTCATCACCGTCACGTTCCCGTCGCTCTCCGACTGGAACCTCTCGGGCGCCTACATGATCTACACGTTCTTCGCCCTGCTCTCGATCCCCTTCATCCTCAAATGGGTGCCGGAGACCAAGGGCAAGGCGCTGGAGGAGATGGGGTAACCACCCCCGCCAACGCCCCTTCTCCTCGATACTGCCCCGGCTCAGTCCTTGAGCCGGGGCAGTACCTGTTCGCAGAGCAGGTGCAGGCTGCGCCAGCCCTCGTCCAGCGGCATCCCGCCGCACAGCGGGTGCAGGACCAGGTTCCCCGCCTCGCCCGCGGCCCGGCCGTACGCGACCGCCTCGTCCGGGGTGAGGATCCGGTACACGCCCTCTGCCCGCAGCTCCGCGACCGAGCGCGCGGCCGACCGTACGGCGCTGCGGATGTCCTTGGACTGCCAGGACGCGTACATGCCCGCCTCGTGCAGGAAGCGCTCGCCGTGCTCGGCCCAGACCCGGTCCGGGTCCTCCGCGATGTGCAGCAGCGGGGTCTCGGCCGCGGGCATCATGCAGAAGCCCTCCGTGCCGTACTCCGCCAGCCGCGCGGTGTAGTACGCCTCCAGCTCCGGCAGGTGCGCGCTGGGGAAGAAGGGCAGCCCCAGCCGGGCGGCGCGGCGGGCCGCGGCCTCGGAACTGCCACCGACCAGGAGCAGCGGGTGCGGCCGGGTGAACGGCGTCGGGGTGACCCGTACCGTGCGGCCGCGGAACTCGAACGGCTCGCCGGTCCACGCCTTCAACAGGGTCTCCAGCAGCTCGTCCTGGAGTCGGCCGCGCCGGCCCCACTCCACACCGTGCTGCTCGTACTCCTCGGGCCGGTAGCCGATGCCCGCGACCGTCACCAGGCGGCCGCCGCTCAGCAGGTCGAGGACGGCGATGTCCTCGGCGACCTTCAGCGGGTCGTACAGGGGGCCGATGATCGCCGAGACGGTGACCGCGATCCGGCGGGTCGCGCCGAAGACCGCGCCCGCGAAGGCGAAGGGGGAGGGCAGCCAGTTGTTGTCGGTGCCGTGGTGCTCCTCGGTCTGGATGGTGTCGATCCCGCGGTCGTCCGCGTACCGGGCCATCTCCAGGGCCGCCTTGTAGCGGGCGGAGAGGGACTCAGGGGTGCCGTTCGGGTCGACGAGATTGAACCGGGCCACGGTGATGGGCATGGAGAAGTCCCCCTTCGCCGGATGTGGGTGGGCGGGCGAAGGGGGACGTTAACTGACGCGGCGTCAGTTGGACAGGGATCCGGCGGGCTCGCGCTCCCCGGCCGGGGCAGGTGCCGCCGGCGCCGTGCGCGGCAGTACGGCGTACAGCACGCCGGAGGTCACGATGCCCGCCACCCAGCCCAGGCCGTTGCGGCCGATCCAGGTCCCGGCGAGCGGCCCGGCGAACCAGTCGACCTCGGTGAACAGCAGCCCCACCAGCAGGGCCAGGGCCCAGGCGGTCATCGCCTGCCAGGCGAAGCCGCCCTTGTACCAGTAGGCGCTGGTCCGCGTGGTGTCCAGCAGCGCGGGGCCGTCGTAGGTCGTGCGGCGCAGCATGTCCACGCCGAAGACACCGATCCACGCGGAGAAGGCCACGGCCAGCAGGGTGAGGAAGGAGATGAACGAGCCGAAGAAGCTGGTCGCGACCACCATCAGCAGGAAGCCGAAGACCAGGCTGATGAGCGCGTTGACGCTCACGGCGGCGGCCCGCGGGACCTTGATCCCCAGGGTCTGCGCGGTGAAGCCGGCCGAGTACATGGACATCGAGTTGATCAGCAGCATGCCGACGACCGCGATGAGCAGGTACGGGACCGCGATCCAGGTCGGGAGCAGCTCACCGATGAAGGACACCGGGTCCTGGGCCGAGGCCAGGTCCGGGGTGCCGACGGCCATGACCGCGCCCATCAGGACCATCGGGAGCACGACCACGCCGGCGCCGCCGATCGTCGCGCCGACCATGCCCTTGGAGGAGGCGGTGCGCGGCAGGTAGCGGGTGAAGTCGGGGCCCGAGGGCACCCAGCTGATCCCGCCGGCCGCGATCGTGCCGATGCCCGCGATCATCATCGCGCTGGAGCCGGCCGGCTTGCCGAAGACGGCGGACCAGTCGGTGGTGAAGAGCAGGTACCCGAGGACGAGCACGCTGAAGGCGCCGAAGAGGTACGTGGACCACGTGGAGCAGACGCGCAGCGCGTTGATGCCCAGACCCGAGACCACGAAGGTGCAGCCCACGAAGAAGAGCAGGGTGACGACGATGAGCGGGGTGCTGCTGCGGACCCCGAACAGCAGGTCGAGCACGGTCAGCACGGCGTAGGCGCCGCTGACCGCGTTGATGGTCTCCCAGCCCCAGCGGGCCACCCAGATCAGGGCGCCCGGGAAGAGGTTGCCGCGCTGCCCGAACACCGCCCGGGAGAGGGCCATCCCGGGGGCGCCGCCGCGCTTGCCCGCGATGGATATCAGGCCGACGAGCCCGTACGAGACGACCGGCGCGGCGACCGCGACGACGAGCACCTGCCAGATGTTGAGCTTGTTGAAGATCACCAGCCCCGCACCCATGGTCAGCAGCAGCACGCTGATGTTGGCGGCGACCCAGGTGGGGACGAGCTCGCGGACCCGGCCGGTGCGCTCGCCGTCCGGGACGGGTTCCAGGCCGCGGGTCTCGATCGCGGTGTCGGCTGCGCCGTCGGCGGGCTCGGCAGGCATACGGGTGCTCCGTCGGGGAGGTTGTGAGGGGAAGTCGTTCATCATCCTGGATGTACCGCTAAAAGCACAAACGGAGGCTTACGTCCTGGTCCGCGCGCCCAGGTTCCCGGCTCCGGCGTGGCCGTGGCCGATACTGGGGGGGTTATGGACATCCTCATCCTTGCTGTAGTCATCGCCCTGGTCGCGGTCGGTGTGATCAGCGGGCTCGTGGTCAGCAGCCGCAAGAAGAAGCAGCTGCCGCCGCCGGCACCGCCGAGCACGCCGACCATCACTGCCCCGCCTGCCGAGCCGCAGGTGGGGGAGGACGCCGTAGAGACGGCGGAAGAGCCGCGCCGCACGATCGAGGAGGTCGGGCTCCCGGAGGCCGAGGCCCCCGCCCCGGCGCCGGTGGTCGAGCCGGAGGCCCCGGCCGCGCCCGAGATCGAGGTGCCCGAGCCCACCGCCGGGCGCCTGGTCCGGCTGCGTGCCCGCCTCGCCCGGTCGCAGAACTCCCTGGGTAAGGGGCTGCTCACGCTGCTCTCCCGGGAGCACCTCGACGAGGACACCTGGGAGGAGATCGAGGAGACCCTCCTCGTCGCCGACGTCGGTGTCGTGCCGACCCAGGAGCTCGTCGACCGGCTTCGCGAGCGGGTCAAGGTGCTCGGCACCCGGACCCCGGCGGACCTGCGCGCCCTGCTCAAGGAGGAGCTGCTGACCCTGGTCGGCACCGACCTCGACCGCGTCGTGAAGACGGAGAGCGGCGAGGACACCCCCGGCGTGATCATGGTCGTCGGTGTCAACGGCACCGGTAAGACCACCACCACCGGCAAGCTGGCCCGGGTGCTCGTCGCCGACGGTCGCAGCGTGGTGCTCGGCGCGGCCGACACCTTCCGTGCCGCCGCCGCCGACCAGCTCCAGACCTGGGGCGAGCGCGTCGGCGCCCGTACCGTACGCGGCCCCGAGGGCGGCGACCCGGCCTCGATCGCCTACGACGCGGTCAAGGAGGGCATCGCCGAGGGCGCCGACGTGGTGCTCATCGACACCGCCGGTCGCCTGCACACCAAGACCGGCCTGATGGACGAGCTCGGCAAGGTCAAGCGGGTCGTGGAGAAGCACGGTCCGCTGGACGAGATCCTGCTGGTCCTGGACGCCACCACCGGGCAGAACGGCCTGACCCAGGCCCGCGTCTTCGCCGAGGTCGTGGACATCACCGGCATCGTGCTGACCAAGCTCGACGGCACCGCCAAGGGCGGCATCGTCATCGCCGTCCAGCGCGAACTGGGCGTCCCGGTCAAGCTCATCGGCCTCGGTGAGGGTCCGGACGACCTGGCGCCGTTCGTGCCGGAGGCGTTCGTGGACGCCCTGATCGGCGACTGAGAGCGGCCCTGACGGACACCGATGCCCCCGCGTTCCGGCCGGAACGCGGGGGCATCGTCATGTCGTCGTGTGCGTCGTCGTGTCCGCCTCCGGTACGCGGCTATCGGCGCAAGCGGTGGCAGATGTAGGCGAGGGTCCCCAACAGCAGCCTGGCCTGCGGCGGGCCGCCGGCGGAGTCGAGCGCGGGCGGCCGCAGCCAGCCGACCTGGCCGAGCCCGGCGCGGTCGGAGGGCGGGGCCGTCACGAAGGCGCCGTGGCCCAGGGCGCGCAGGTCGAGATCGGCGTCGTCCCAGCCCATCCGGTACAGCAGCTGCGGCAGTTCGGCCGCCGCCCCCGGGGCCACGAAGAACTGCGCCCGGCCGTCGGCGGTGACGATGACCGGGCCGAGCGGCAGCCCCATCCGCTCCAACCGCACCAGCGCGCGCCGCCCGGCCTCCTCGGAGACCTCGATGACGTCGAAGAAGCGGCCCACGGGGAGCAGTACGGCGGCGCCCGGGTACTCGCTCCAGGCCTGCGTGACCTCGTCCAGGGTGGCCCCGGCCGGGACCGTGGGGGCGAACGCCAGGGGATGCGCCCCGGGTTCGGGGCACCGGGTGTCCCCGCAGGAGCAGTCGCGGGCGGGCGCCGCGGCGCGGGCGCCGGGGACCACGTCCCAGCCCCACAGCCCGGTGCACTCCGCCACCGCCGTGCACTCCGAGGTCCGGCCGCGGCGCCGGGTGCCGGAGCGGAACTCCTTGGTGCTGCGGCTGCCGCCGATCGTGAAGCCCATGCCCATGCCCCCTCCAACGGGTCGGACGTGCCGGTGGTTACGAAGCCGGTGCGACGAGCTCGGCGGGGCCTCTGCCGGCAGCCCCGCCGCGGGGTGTCCTCCGACGCCGCCCGGCGCACTCCTCGCCGCGCGCGCCCCGAGCGCACTCCAGTCCAACCGATCCGCTTTCACCTCGGTGTCAAGTGAATCGCGCCTGGCGGGTGGCTAGTTCATTCGAAGGGGTGGCGAATGGTGGCGTTTCTGGAATCGACCTCGCCGCAGGGGTGATCGTAGGATTACTTTCGGTACACGAAACCGAAGGCGACCCATCCGTGGGTATGCCGGAGGCAATATGTGAAGGACCTGTGAAGGTCCCTGGTGACGCACGGCGTCCCGGCCAAGGTTTCGTGTGGAAGATGCTGAGCGGATGGGGGCGTTCCAGTGAGCGGCAACGGCGCAAGCGGAACGATCGAGGATGCTGCTGCGCGCAACGACCAGCTGACCTCGTGGTTCGTCCGCAGCGGTTGGTCCAAGGGTGAACTCGCCCGGCAGGTCAACCGCCGGGCGCGCCAGATGGGTGCCCACCACATCAGCACGGACACCTCCCGGGTGCGCCGCTGGCTCGACGGTGAACAGCCCCGCGAGCCCGTCCCGCGCATCCTGTCCGAGCTGTTCTCCGAGCGCTTCGGCTCCGTCGTCGCCATCGAGCAGCTCGGCCTGCGCACCGCCCACCAGACCCCCTCCGTCTCCGGGGTCGACCTTCCCTGGGCCGGTCCGCAGACCGTCGAACTCCTCGGCGAGTTCTCCCGCAGCGACCTGATGCTGGCGCGCCGCGGCTTCCTCGGGACCTCGCTCGCCCTCTCCGCCGGCCCCGCCCTGATCGAGCCCATGCAGCGCTGGCTCGTCCCGGCCCCGGCCGCCGACCCGGGACCGCGCGGGGCGGGGCCGACGGGGGCCCTCGGCGGTCACCGCCCGCCCCGGCTCTCCGAACCGGAACTCGACCTCCTCGACGCCACCACCGTCATGTTCCGCCAGTGGGACGCCCAGTGCGGCGGCGGACTGCGCCGCAAGGCCGTCGTGGGCCAGCTCCACGAGGTCACCGACCTGCTCCAGGAGAACCACCCGGCCCCGGTCATGAAGCGGCTCTTCAAGGTCGCCGCCGAACTCGCCGAACTGGCCGGCTGGATGAGCTACGACATCGGCCTGCACCCCACCGCGCAGAAGTACTTCGTGCTCGCGCTGCACGCCGCCAAGGAGGCCGGTGACAAGCCCCTCGGCTCGTACATCCTCTCGGGCATGAGCCGTCAGATGATCCACCTGGGGCGTCCCGAGGACGCGCTGGAACTGGTCCACCTCGCGCAGTACGGCAGTCGTGACTGCGCCGGCCCGCGCACCCAGGCCATGCTGTATGCGATGGAGGCCCGCGCGTACGCCAACATGGGCCAGCCCAGCCGCTGCAAGCGGGCCGTGCGGATGGCCGAGGACACCTTCTCCGACGTCGGCTTCGCGGGCGAGCCCGAACCCGACTGGATCCGCTTCTTCTCCGAGGCCGAGCTGAACGGCGAGAACTCCCACTCGTACCGGGACCTGGCCTACGTGGCCGGGCGCAGCCCCATGTACGCCTCCCTCGCCGAGCCCGTCATGGAGCGGGCCGTCGAGCTCTTCGAGAAGGACGAGGAGCACCAGCGCTCCTACGCCCTCAACCTCATCGGCATGGCCACCGTCCACCTGCTCCAGCGCGAGCCCGAGCAGGCCGCGGCCCTCGTCGGCCGGGCCCTCGACGTGGCGGGAAAGGTGCGGTCCGAACGGGTGAACACCCGCCTGCGCAAGACCGTGGACACCGCCGCCCGTGAGTACGGCGACGTCGCCGAGGTGGTCCGGCTCACCGACCACCTCGCCTCCCGGCTCCCCGAAGCCGCGGAGGCCGTCTGACGGCCCACGCGGCCGCCCCCAAGGCCCCGGCCGCGGCAGTCACCCCGTGAAGCCCGATCAGGCTCCCCCAGCCAGGACGTCCGGGTCACTGCCGCGGCCGGTTTCTGTTCTTTGTGGCTGAACCGCCGCCGCTCTCGCGGAGGTGGTTGCTCGCCGTCGTGGTTCCTCGATCGATGGCTGCCGCGTTCACCACGTCGTAACACCACGGATGCCTTCGTCATCGGCGCGAAACACCGAGCGGCGCCGCCGGAAACCGGCCTGCGCGAATCTCAGGGTCATTAACCGGCCGGCCTCCCCAGCCAGGCCGGACACCCCTTTTACGCCGCTCAGGTTTTCACGATCGCCCGCACGCGAACGTACCGACGACGAGGAGACGCCGATGGCATCAGCCATCACGACCCTCGCGGCAGACGCCCCGACGCTGTCTGCCGCGAACACCGGGTTCATGCTCATCTGCTCCGCCCTGGTCATGCTGATGACCCCGGGACTCGCCTTCTTCTACGGAGGCATGGTCCGCGTCAAGAGCAGCCTCAACATGCTGATGATGAGCTTCATCAGCCTCGGGATCGTCACGATCCTGTGGGTCCTCTACGGCTTCAGCCTCGCCTTCGGCACCGACTCCGGCTCCCTCATCGGCTGGAACTCCGACTACGTCGGCCTCAGCGGCATCGGGATCACCGAGCTGTGGGACGGCTACACCATCCCGGTCTACGTCTTCGCCGTCTTCCAGCTGATGTTCGCCGTGATCACCCCGGCCCTGATCAGCGGTGCGCTCGCCGACCGCGTGAAATTCGGCGCCTGGGTCCTGTTCACCGCCCTGTGGGTCACCGTCGTCTACTTCCCCGTCGCCCACTGGGTCTGGGGCGCCGGCGGCTGGCTCTTCGAGCTCGGCGTCATCGACTTCGCGGGCGGTACCGCGGTCCACATCAACGCGGGCGCCGCCGCCCTCGGCGTGATCCTGGTCATCGGCAAGCGCGTCGGCTTCAAGAAGGACCCGATGCGCCCGCACAGCCTCCCGCTCGTGATGCTCGGCGCCGGTCTCCTGTGGTTCGGCTGGTTCGGCTTCAACGCGGGCTCCTGGCTCGGCAACGACGACGGCGTCGGCGCGGTCATGTTCGTCAACACCCAGGTCGCCACCGCCGCCGCCATGCTCGCCTGGCTCGGCTACGAGAAGCTGCGCCACGGCTCCTTCACCACCCTGGGCGCCGCCTCCGGCGCGGTCGCCGGCCTCGTCGCGATCACCCCCTCGGGCGGTGCGGTCAGCCCGCTCGGCGCGATCGCCGTCGGCGTGATCGCCGGTGTGCTGTGCGCCATGGCCGTGGGCCTGAAGTACAAGTTCGGCTACGACGACTCCCTCGACGTGATCGGCGTCCACCTCGTCGGCGGTGTCGTCGGCTCCCTGCTGGTGGGCCTCTTCGCCACCGGCGGGGTCCAGTCCGACGTGGCCGGCCTCTTCTACGGCGGCGGTCTGGAACAGCTCGGCAAGCAGGCCATCGGTGTCTTCGCCGTCCTCGCCTACTCTCTGGTGGCATCGGCGCTGCTCGCCTTCCTCCTCGACAAGACGATCGGGATGCGGGTGTCCGAGGACGACGAGGTCGCCGGGATCGACCAGGTCGAGCACGCCGAGACGGCCTACGACTTCAGCGGAGCCGGCGGCGGAGCCGCCTCGCGGAGCACCGCTGCCCCCGCCCCCTCCGCCGCGAGCAAGAAGGTTGACGCATGAAGCTGATCACCGCGATCGTCAAGCCGCACAAGCTGGACGAGATCAAGGAAGCCCTCCAGGCCTTCGGAGTCCAGGGACTCACCGTCACCGAGGCCAGCGGCTACGGCCGTCAGCGCGGCCACACCGAGGTCTACCGCGGTGCCGAGTACCAGGTCGACCTCGTCCCCAAGATCCGCATCGAGGTCCTGGTCGACGACTCCGACGCCGAGGAACTGATCCGGGTGATCGTGAGCGCGGCGGCCACCGGCAAGATCGGCGACGGCAAGGTGTGGAGCGTCCCCGTGGACTCGGTCGTACGGGTCCGCACCGGCGAGCGCGGCGCTGACGCGCTCTAGCTGACAGGAGCCCCTGGGTGACGAGCGTCGAAGAGAACACGGACCACACGGCCGACTCGGGACCCAGCGGATACGCCGCGGCCCGGCTGCGACTCCTCCAGGAGGAGTCGCGGTCCGGGCCTTCGCGCCGTTCCGCCCTGGCCGGGCTGACCGACCAATGGCTGAACGCCCTGTTCACCGCCGCCGTACGGGAGACGGGCGTCCGCGGTGCCACGCTGGTGGCCGTCGGCGGCTACGGGCGCGCCGAACTCTCCCCGCGCAGCGACCTCGACCTGGTGCTGCTGCACGACGGCAAGGCCGAGCCGCGGGCACTGAGCGCGCTCGCCGACCGCGTCTGGTACCCGGTGTGGGACCTCGGCCTCGCCCTGGACCACTCGGTACGGACCCCCGGCGAGGCCCGCCGGACCGCCGCCGAGGACCTCAAGGTGCACCTCGGCCTGCTGGACGCCCGCACCGTCGCCGGGGACGCCGGACTTCTCGCCGGCCTGCGCACCTCCGTCCTGGCCGACTGGCGCAACCAGGCGGCCGAACGACTCCCGGAACTGCACTCCCTGTGCCGCGAGCGGGCCGACCGGGCCGGGGAACTGCGCTTCCTGCTCGAACCCGACCTCAAGGAGGCCCGCGGGGGACTGCGCGACGCCACCGCGCTGCGGGCGGTCGCCGCGTCCTGGCTGGCCGACGCCCCGCGCGAGGGCCTCGCCGAGGCCCGGCGGCGGCTCCTCGACGCCCGGGACGCCCTGCACCTGGTCACCGGCCGGGCCACCGACCGGCTCTCCCTCCAGGAACAGGACCAGGTCGCCGCCCAGCTCGGACTCCTCGACGCGGACGCGCTGCTGCGCGAGGTGTACGAGGCCGCACGCGTCATCGCCTACGCCGGCGACGTGACCTGGCGGGAGGTGGGCCGCGTCCTACGGGCCCGCGCCGCCCGGCCCAGGCTCCGCGGGCTGCTGGGCAGCCGCGGCGACCGGGTGCCCGCGCGGGCACCCCTGGCCGAGGGCGTGGTGGAGTCCGACGGCGAGGCCGTCCTGGCCCTGGCAGCACGCCCCGACCGCGACCCCGTCCTCGCCCTGCGGTTCGGCGCGGCCGCCGCGCAGGCGGGTCTGCCCGTCTCCCTGCACGCCGTACGCAGACTCGCGGCGCAGGGCAAACCGCTGCCGGTGCCCTGGCCGGCCGAGGCCCGCGAGCAGCTGCTGACCCTGCTGGGAGCGGGGGAGCCGACGGTGGCCGTCTGGGAGGCCCTGGAGGCGGAGGGCCTGATCACCCGGCTGCTCCCGGACTGGGAGCGGGTGCGCTGCCGCCCCCAGCGCAATCCCGTCCACACCTGGACCGTGGACCGGCACCTGATCGAGACGGCGGTACGGGCCTCCGCCCTCACCCGCCGGGTCGGTCGCCCCGACCTGCTGCTGATGGCCGCGCTCCTGCACGACATCGGCAAGGGCTGGCCGGGCGACCACTCGGTCGCCGGCGAGACCATCGCCCGCGACGTCGCCGCCCGTGTCGGTTTCGATCCGCACGACGTCGCCGTCCTGGGGGCGCTCGTACGGCACCACCTGCTGCTGATCGACACCGCCACCCGGCGCGACCTGGACGACCCGGCCACGGTCCGCGCGGTCGCCGAGGCCGTGGGCTCGGTGGGCACGCTGGAGATACTGCACGCGCTGACCGAGGCGGACGCCCTGGCCACCGGGCCGGCCGCGTGGAGCACCTGGCGCGGATCCCTCGTGGCGGACCTCGTCGCGCGGGTCGCCGCCGTACTGCGCGGCACGGCCCCGGCGGCCGGTGAACCGGAGATCCCGACCACCGAACAGGAACGCCTGGCCGTGGAGGCCCTGCGCACCGGGGAACCGGTCCTGGCGCTCCAGGCCCGTCAGGAGGAGGACGCGGTCGGCGTGGACCTCGTCGTCGCCGTCCCCGACCAGCCGGGGGTCCTCCCGGCGGTGGCCGGGGTGCTGGCCCTGCACCGGCTCACCGTACGGGCCGCCGACCTGCGCTCCATGGAGCTCCCGGACCGACTCGGCGAGGTCCTGGTGCTGAGCTGGCGGGTGGCCGCGGAGTACGGCGCGCTGCCGCAGGCCGCCCAGCTCCGTACCGACCTGGTCCGCGCCCTGGACGGCTCGCTGGACGTCCCGGCGAAGCTGGCCGACCGCGAGGCGGCCTACCCGCGCCGGCGCGGGGTGGTCCCACCGCCGCCCCGGGTCACCGTGGTCCCGGACGTCTCCGCCCTGGCCACGGTCCTGGAGGTGCGCGCACCGGACGCCGTGGGCCTGCTGCACCGGATCGGCCGGGCGCTGGAGTCCCGGGGCGTCCGGGTCCGCAGCGCGCACGTCTCCACGCTGGGCGCGAACGCGGTGGACACGCTGTACGTGACCACCCCCGAGGGCAAGCCCCTGGACCCCGCGGAGGCGGTATCCCTGGCCGGCCTGGTGGCAGCGGCCCTGTCGTAGCGCGGGCGCCTGCCAGGCCGTATCTTCCGGCCTCGCAGGCGTTTGAGGCGCGGGGTCCGGGGCGGGGCCCCGGGAAACGGCGAAAGGGCCATGCGGGGAGAGGCTCCGCGCAGCGGCAGACCCGCACCAGGAGCAGGCAGGTCCCCGGATGGGGGAAGGGCC
The DNA here is from genome assembly GCF_041106355.1 of Streptomyces sp. BF23-19. Classification (NCBI taxonomy): domain Bacteria; kingdom Bacillati; phylum Actinomycetota; class Actinomycetes; order Kitasatosporales; family Streptomycetaceae; genus Streptomyces; species Streptomyces sp. BF23-19. The sequence goes on from NZ_JBGBPT010000020.1 coordinate 18,451, forward strand.
CGATACCCTGGGGGACGACCACAACGCCCCCGACCCGAGGAATCGCGACCACCGTGTTCGATACGCTCTCCGACCGCTTGGCGAATACCTTCAAGGGCCTGCGCGGCAAAGGCCGGCTGTCCGAGGCTGACATCGACTCCGCGGCCCGGGAAATCCGTATCGCGCTCCTCGAGGCCGACGTCGCCCTCCCGGTCGTCCGCTCCTTCATCGCGAACGTCAAGGAACGCGCGCGCGGTGAAGAGGTCAGCAAGGCCCTGAACCCGGGCCAGCAGGTCCTGAAGATCGTCAACGACGAGCTCGTGACGATCCTCGGCGGCGAGACCCGGCGGCTGCGGTTCGCCAAGACCGCCCCCACCGTGATCATGCTGGCCGGTCTCCAGGGTGCCGGTAAGACCACTCTCGCCGGAAAGCTCGGCCTCTGGCTGAAGGGGCAGGGCCACGCCCCGCTGCTGGTCGCGTGCGACCTCCAGCGCCCCAACGCCGTCAACCAGCTCAGCGTCGTCGCCGAGCGCGCCGGCGTGGCCGTGTACGCGCCCCAGCCCGGCAACGGCGTGGGCGACCCGGTCCAGGTCGCGAAGGACTCCGTCGAGTACGCGCGGACCAAGCAGTTCGACATCGTCATCGTCGACACCGCCGGCCGCCTCGGCATCGACTCCGAGCTGATGCAGCAGGCCGCGGACATCCGTGACGCCGTCAGCCCCGACGAGATCCTCTTCGTCGTCGACGCCATGATCGGCCAGGACGCGGTCAACACCGCGGAGGCCTTCCGCGACGGCGTCGGCTTCGACGGCGTCGTGCTCTCCAAGCTCGACGGTGACGCCCGAGGCGGTGCCGCGCTCTCCATCGCGCACGTCACCGGCAAGCAGATCATGTTCGCCTCGAACGGCGAGAAGCTCGACGAGTTCGACGCGTTCCACCCCGACCGCATGGCGGGCCGGATCCTCGACATGGGTGACATGCTCACCCTCATCGAGCAGGCCGAGAAGACCTTCTCGCAGGCCGAGGCCGAGAAGATGGCGGCCAAGCTCGCCAAGGGTCCCAAGGAGTTCACGCTCGACGACTTCCTGGCCCAGATGGAGCAGGTCCGCAAGATGGGCTCCATCTCCAAGCTGCTCGGCATGCTGCCCGGCATGGGGCAGATCAAGGACCAGATCAACAACATCGACGAGCGTGACGTCGACCGCATGGCCGCGATCATCAAGTCGATGACCCCGGGCGAGCGCCAGGACCCGACGATCATCAACGGCTCGCGCCGTGCCCGTATCGCCAAGGGTTCCGGTGCCGAGGTCAGCGCGGTCAAGTCGCTGGTCGAGCGGTTCTTCGACGCCCGCAAGATGATGTCCCGCATGGCCCAGGGCGGCGGCATGCCGGGCATGCCCGGCATCCCCGGGATGGGCGGCGGCCCCGGCCGGCAGAAGAAGCAGGTCAAGCAGGCCAAGGGCAAGCGCAAGAGCGGCAACCCGATGAAGCGCAAGGAAGAGGAGGCCGCAGCCGCGGCCCGCCGGGAGCAGGGCCCGCAGGCGATCGAGCCCGCGGCCGGCGGCAACCCCTTCGGCCTTCCGACCGGCGGCCAGAACGGCGGGGACTTCGACCTGCCGGACGAGTTCAAGAAGTTCATGAAGTAGCACCCGCGCACGTGGGTGATCAGGGCCCCGGCCGTGTTCGCACGGTCGGGGCCCTGCTGTTCTCCGCCGGCGCGACGACCCGATTTATCCCTTATGGTCGGCCGGGAGGATGGCAGAAGGAGGCGCCCCGTGCCCAGCCCCACCCCCGTACCTCCCCGCGACAGGGCCGACACGCCGTGGCGCTCGGAAGGCGCACCGCCCGCCGCTCCGCCGAAGCGGCGGATGCCCGGCGGCTGGCGGGGGCTGATCCTCACCGCGCTGATCGTCTACCTGCTGGCCAACCTGGTGCTCTCCTTCTTCAACGAGGGGGACGAGCCGACGATCTCGTACACCGAGTTCAGCAGGCAGGTCGCCGCCGGCAACGTCTCGAAGATCTACTCCAAGGGCGACGCCATCCAGGGCGAGCTCAAGGCGAAGCAGCCGCTGCCCGACGGCGACAAGGGCGACTACACCAAGTTCGTCACCCAGCGCCCGGCCTTCGCCGACGACGCGCTGTGGGCCGACCTCACCAAGCAGAACGTCACCGTCACCGCCTCCCCGGTCGTCGTGCAGCGCAGCTTCCTCGCCAACCTGCTGCTCTCCCTCGCCCCGATGCTGCTGCTGGTCCTCCTGTGGGTGGTCATCGCCCGCCGGATGGGATCCGGGGCCGGCGGCATGGGCGCACTGGGTCGCAAGGCCCCACCCAAGCCGGTGGAGCTCCAGAGCGGCGCCCGCCGCACCACCTTCGAGGACGTGGCGGGGATCGACGAGGTCGAGGGGGAGCTCAACGACGTCGTCGACTTCCTCAAGAACCCGCAGGAGTACCGGAAGATGGGTGCCCGGATGCCCGGCGGAGTCCTGCTCTCCGGTCCGCCCGGCACCGGCAAGACCCTGCTGGCGCGGGCGGTCGCGGGCGAGGCGGGGGTGCCCTTCTTCTCCGCCTCCGCCTCCGAGTTCATCGAGATGATCGTCGGGGTCGGCGCCTCCCGCGTGCGCGAACTGTTCACCGAGGCGCGCAAGGTGGCCCCCGCCATCATCTTCATCGACGAGATCGACACCATCGGGCGGGCCCGCGGCGGCGGCAACGCCATGGGCGGCCACGACGAACGCGAACAGACCCTCAACCAGATCCTCACCGAGATGGACGGCTTCTCCGGCTCGGAGGGGGTGATCGTCCTCGCGGCCACCAACCGCGCGGACGTGCTGGACCCGGCGCTCACCCGCCCCGGCCGCTTCGACCGCATGGTGGTCGTCTCCCCGCCCGACCGGGTCGGCCGCGAGGCCATCCTGCGCATCCACACCCGCGACATCCCGCTCGCCGAGGGCGTCGACCTGGGACACGTGGCCCGCACCACCCCCGGGATGACCGGAGCGGACCTGGCCAACCTGGCGAACGAGGCCGCACTGCTGGCGGTCAAACGCCGGCAGACGCAGGTGACCGGGGCGGACCTGTCCGACGCCCTGGAGAAGGTCCAACTGGGCGCCGAGCGCCCCCTGGTCATGCCGGAGGAGGAGCGCCGCCGCACCGCCTACCACGAGAGCGGCCACGCCCTGCTGGGCATGCTCCAGCCGGGCGCCGACCCGGTCCGCAAGATCACGATCGTGCCCCGCGGCCGCGCGCTGGGCGTCACCCTCTCGACCCCGGACGCGGACCGGTACGCCTACACCGAGCCGTACCTGCGCGGCCGCATCATCGGCGCGCTCGGCGGCATGGCGGCCGAGCACGTCGTCTACGACGTCATCACCACCGGCGCCGAGAACGACCTGGAGCAGGTGACCAACATCGTCCGCGGCATGGTCGGCCGCTGGGGCATGAGCGAACGGATCGGCCGCCTCACCGCGATCCCCTCCGACGGACAGGGCCCCTACGGACTCTCCGCCGCCCCCGCCACCCTCGACGCGGTCGACCACGAGATGCGGCGCATCGTGGACGAGTGCTACCTGGAGGCCTGCCGTCTGCTGCGCGACCACCGGCCGCAGCTGGACGCCCTGGCGGAGGCCCTCCTCGCCAACGAGACCCTGGACGAACCGGCCGCCTACGCCGCCGCGGGCATCGCGCGACTGACGAAGGGGCCCGGCACCGACTGAGGAGCGGCGGCGGCCGTCAGATCACCCGGGCGATCACGTACCGGAAGATGTTCGGCAGCCACACGGCGCCGTCCGATCGCTCGAACGGGTGAAGCGCCTCGGCCAGCTCCTTCTCCGCCAACACGGAATCGGCCGGCTCGAAGGGTGCGGCGCACGCCGCTCCGGTGGGGCCGGTGCCCGCAGCGGGGTAGAGCCCGGTCGACAGCAGCCCGCGTACCGCGCTGTCCACATCCGCGTACCCGAACGGGCAGAACACCCGCCCGGAACCGTCCGGCCGGAGCCCGGCCCCCTCCACCAGCGCGTCCAGGTCCCGCGGCGCGGGCCCGCCGCCCAGGACCGAGGGCACCGTGCAGCGCTCCGCGGGGCCCCAGTCGGCCAGCACCACCGCCCCGCCGCGGCGGACCGCGCGCAGGGCCGCCGACAGAGCCGCCGGGGTGGGGGAGAAGGCGAGCAGGGCGTCGTAGGGGCGCGGCGGGGACTGCGGCCCCGGCGGGGCCGCCAGGACCTCCAGCAGCCGCTCACGGGCCAGGGCCCGCCGGGCCGGATCCGCCTCCACGCCCGTGGCCACGGCTCCCCGCCCGGCCGCGAGCAGCAGGGCCAGGCCGGCCCCGCAGTCCAGGCCGAGCAGCCGGTCTCCCGGCCCGACCTCCAACCGGTCGTAGACCGCTTCGTACAGCGGTACGAGCATCCGTTCCTGGATCTCCGCCCAGTCCCGGGCTGCGAGCGTCGCCGTCGGCGTCGGTGTCATCGAAAGAGCGCTCCTGATTCCGTCTCGCCCCCTTGCCCCCGTTGCCAGAGAACTCCCCATTCGCCCCCGCGTCCAGAGGAGCGCGCCACCCGATTCACGCATCGTGTGCCGGGCGCCGTACGATTCGCGGCATGGCAAAGGCACCCGTTCTCACCCCGCAGGCGGAGGATTTCCCCCGCTGGTACCAGGATCTGATCAACAAGGCCGAGCTGGCCGACAACGGTCCGGTCCGAGGCACCATGGTCATCCGACCGTACGGCTACGGCCTGTGGGAGCGGATGCAGCAGGAGATGGACGCGCGCATCAAGGACGCGGGCGCCCAGAACGCGTACTTCCCGCTGTTCATCCCGCAGTCGTACCTGACGAAGGAAGCCGAGCACGTCGAGGGCTTCGCCCCCGAGCTCGCGGTCGTCACGCACGGCGGCGGCAAGGAGCTGGAAGAGCCGGTCGTCGTCCGGCCCACCTCCGAGACGATCATCAACGACTACTTCTCCAAGTGGGTCCAGAGCTACCGCGACCTGCCCCTGCTGATCAACCAGTGGGCCAACGTGGTCCGCTGGGAGATGCGCCCGCGCGTGTTCCTCCGTACGAGCGAGTTCCTCTGGCAGGAGGGCCACACCGCCCACGCCACCTACGAGGAAGCCCGCGACTACGCCGCCCGCATCCACACGGACGTCTACGGCGACTTCATGACGAACGTGCTCGGCATCGACGTCGTGCTCGGCCGCAAGACCGCCAAGGAGCGCTTCGCCGGCGCCATCAACACCCTCACCCTCGAGGGCATGATGGGCGACGGCAAGGCCCTGCAGCTGGGTACGAGCCACGAGCTCGGCACCAACTTCGCCAAGGCCTTCAACACCCAGTACCTGTCGAAGGAAGGCAAGCAGGAGCTCGTCTGGCAGACCTCGTGGGGCGTCTCGACCCGCATGGTCGGCGGCCTGATCATGTCCCACGGCGACGACAACGGCCTGCGGGTCCCGCCGCGCCTCGCCCACGTCCAGGTCGTCGTCATGGCGATCAAGGGCGACGAGGCCGTGGCCAAGGTCCGCGAGCTGGGTGCCCAGCTGAAGGCCGCCGGCCTGCGGGTGCAGGTCGACGACCGCGTCGACACCCCCTTCGGCCGCCGCGCCGTGGACTGGGAGCTCAAGGGCGTACCGGTCCGCATCGAGATCGGCCCCCGCGACCTGGAGGCCGGCACCGCGATGCTGGCCCGCCGGATCCCCGGCGGCAAGACCCCCGTGCAGATCGACGCCCTGGCCGACCTGCTGCCCAAGGTGCTGGACGAGGACCAGGCGCAGCTGCTGCGCGAGTCCCGCGAGCGCCGGCTGGCCCGTACGTCCGACGTCGCGACCATCGGGGAAGCCGCGGAGGCCGCCGTCGCCGGTGGCTGGGCGCGGATCCCGTGGGCGGACCTCGGTCCCGAGGGCGAGGCGAAGCTGGCCGAGCAGGCCGTCTCCGTACGCTGCCTGATCGCCGAGGACGGGTCGGTCCCGGAGGCGGACGACGCCCCCGGTACGCTCGCGATCGTCGCGCGCTCGTACTGATCGGGCCGACCGGCTCGTGTGCCCCGGCGTGCGGCTCGTGCCGCGCGCCGGGGCCGGTTCATGTCGGCCGACCGGGTCCACCTGGTCGACTTGGTCGACGTTACGTACCGACTCCTCCTGAGATCGGCGCACCCGTCCTCGTCAGGACGCATGAGTGTGAACTGACTGGTACGTGCAAAAAATTTGGAATGGCCCGGAATCGGAACACCCGGGCACCTCGGCTCGTTGTCACGACGTGAGCACGACACCACCTGTTCTCGCCGCAGAGCTGGCGCAGGCGTGGGCCGATATTCAGCGGTACCACCCCGAGCTGCCTGACCTTGCCGCGCCCGAGTCCCTGATCGGAGAGTCCTCGTCCGCCTGCGGCGCCGAACTCTCCTTCGAGCGACTGCTGCACGAGGCAGTCCACGGCATCGCCGCCGCCCGCGGTGTCCGTGACACCTCGCGCGCCGGCCGCTACCACAACCGCAGATTCCTCGCGATCGCCGAGGAAATGGGGCTGGACCACTCCGAGGAGCCACACGCGAGCAGCGGCTTCTCCTTGGTCACGCTCAATCCGGAGGCGAAGCGGCGCTACCGGCCCACCATGGAGCGGCTGCAGCGCGCGCTGAAGGCGCACACGGCCGCGACCGCGGCCGACACCAAGCGCAGCTTCCGCGGACCGGCCGCCCGGCACGGTTCCTCCGGCGGCGGCGTGCGCGTCAAGGCGGTCTGCGACTGCGGGCGCAACGTACGGGTCGTCCCCTCCGTGCTGGCCCAGGCGCCGATCGTGTGCGGCGGCTGCATGAAGCCCTTCCGGATCCCCGACGTGGCCATCGCGGCGGCCTCCTGACCGCCTTCCCCGTCGCCGCCGGGGCCACCGCCCCACGGCGAACCGGGCGCCGGGCCGACGCCCCCACCGGGGCGGCCGCCGCCGGCGCGCGTGGGCGACCCGTACCGCCGTACCCCCGGCGGGTAGCGGTCCTGCCCGCCCGGCCGAGCGCGCCGCAGGCGTATGGCACAATGGCTAGCTGTACTCGACAGTCGCATAGGACCCCTCTCTCCTCCGGCTGACGCGTCCATCGGGCACCCGAGTACCGCAACCCCACGTGGCATCTCATGTGCCCAACCACGTCAAGTTCAGGAGACACCACTCCAGTGGCAGTCAAGATCAAGCTCAAGCGCCTCGGCAAGATTCGCCAGCCGCACTACCGCATCGTCGTCGCCGACGCCCGTACCCGTCGGGACGGTCGCGCGATCGAAGAGATCGGTATCTACCACCCGACCTACAACCCGTCGCGCATCGAGGTCAACGCCGAGCGTGCGCAGTACTGGCTGTCCGTCGGCGCCCAGCCCACCGAGGCTGTGCTCGCCATCCTGAAGCTGACCGGTGACTGGCAGGCCCACAAGGGTCTCCCCGCCCCCGCGCCGCTCCTGCAGCCGGCGACGAAGGAGAGTAAGCGTCGCTCCTTCGACGAGTTCGCCAAGGCCCTCGAGGGCATCGGCGAGGGCAAGGGCGAGGCCATCACGCAGAAGGCCAAGAAGGCCGACAAGAAGGCGGACGAGGCTGAGGCCACCGCCGAGTCGACCGAGGCCTGAGCATGCTCGAGGAGGCTCTTGAGCACCTCGTGAAGGGCATTGTGGACAACCCCGACGAAGTGCAGGTCGCCTCGCGCGACCTGCGCCGCGGGCAGGTGCTCGAGGTCCGGGTTCACCCGGATGACCTCGGCAAGGTGATCGGCCGCAACGGCCGCACCGCACGTGCCCTGCGTACCGTCGTGGGCGCCATCGGCGGCCGGGGGATCCGCGTCGACCTCGTCGACGTGGACCAGGTCCGCTGAGCAGTTGATTCACCGGCACGGGCCGGGGAGGGCGTTGGTTGCCCGCCCCGGCCCGTGTCGTTTCTGCCCCCGGGCAGGAGCGACCATTGATGTGAGCAACCACGCCGCAGTAAGGGAAGAGCACAGTGGAGTTGGTAGTCGCGCGGATCGGCCGCGCCCACGGCATCAAGGGTGAGGTCACCGTCGAGGTGCGCACCGACGAGCCGGAGCTGCGACTGAGTCCCGGCGCCGTGCTCAAGACGGAGCCCGCGACGGCGGGACCGCTGACGATCGAGACGGGCCGCGTGCACAGCGGGCGGCTGCTGCTCCGTTTCGCGGGCGTCAAGGACCGCACCGGAGCCGAGGCGCTGCGCAACATCCTCCTGATCGCCGAGGTGGACCCGACGGAGCTCCCGGAGGAGCCCGACGAGTACTACGACCACCAGCTGATGGACCTGGACGTGGTGCTGGAGGACGGCACCGAGATCGGCCGGATCACCGAGATCTCCCACCTGCCCTCGCAGGACCTCTTCATCGTCGAGCGGCCGGACGGCACCGAGGTGATGATCCCCTTCGTGGAGGAGATCGTCGCCGAGATCGACCTGGAGGAGCAGCGGTGCGTCATCACCCCGCCGCCGGGACTGATCGACGAGCGTGACGCCGTCGTCGTCTCCAGCCGGGACGAGGACGCCGCGGACAGCACGGACTCCGAGGACGACGCCTGATGCGTCTCGACGTCGTCACGATCTTCCCCGAGTACCTGGAGCCGCTGAACGTCTCCCTCGTCGGCAAGGCGCGCGCCCGCGGGCAGCTCGACGTACACGTGCACGACCTGCGGGAGTGGACGTACGACCGGCACAACACGGTGGACGACACCCCGTACGGCGGCGGTCCCGGCATGGTCATGAAGACCGAGCCGTGGGGCGAGGCCCTGGACTCCGCGCTGGCCGACGGCTACGAGGCGGGCGCGCACGGCCCCGTCATGGTCGTCCCCACCCCCAGCGGCCGGCCCTTCACCCAGGAACTGGCCGTCGAGCTCTCCGAGCGGCCCTGGCTCATCTTCACGCCGGCCCGGTACGAGGGCATCGACCGCCGGGTCATGGACGAGTACGCCACGCGCATGCCGGTGTACGAGGTCTCCATCGGAGACTACGTGCTGGCGGGCGGCGAGGCCGCCGTACTGGTGGTCACCGAGGCCGTGGCCCGGCTGCTGCCCGGGGTCCTCGGCAACGCCGAGTCGCACCGCGACGACTCTTTCGCGCCCGGCGAGATGGCGAACCTGCTGGAGGGGCCCGTCTACACCAAGCCCCCGGTGTGGCGCGGCCGTGACATCCCCGAGGTGCTGCTCAGCGGGCACCACGGGAAGATCGCCCGCTGGCGCCGGGACGAGGCCTTCCGCCGGACCGCGCAGAACCGCCCCGACCTGATCGAGCGCTGCGAGGCCGCCGGCTTCGACAAGAAGGACCGGGAGATCCTCTCCGTCCTGGGCTGGCGGCCGTCCGCCGACGGCCGATTTTGGCGCAGGGCCGAGGCCGTGGAAGAATAGGCGGCTGCTGTGTGCTCGCGGGCGCCCCTGCCACAGGGGGACCGTCGTCCGCCGGGTCCCGCAGCTCCCGAATTCTCTACGGAAACCCGCACTGGCGACCTGTGGCGTCATGCGAAGAAAGCAGACGAAGAACATGTCTCACCTGCTCGACGGCGTCAACGCCGCCACGCTCCGCTCGGACGTCCCGGCCTTCCGCCCGGGTGACACGATCAACGTGCACGTCCGCGTGATCGAGGGCAACCGCTCCCGTATCCAGCAGTTCAAGGGCGTCGTCATCCGCCGCCAGGGTGCCGGTGTCTCCGAGACCTTCACCGTGCGCAAGGTCTCCTTCAGCGTCGGCGTGGAGCGTACCTTCCCGGTCCACTCCCCGATCTTCGAGAAGATCGAGCTCGTCACCCGCGGTGACGTTCGCCGTGCCAAGCTGTACTACCTCCGTGAGCTCCGCGGCAAGGCCGCGAAGATCAAGGAGAAGCGCGACCGCTGAGGTAACTCCCGGAGTCCGGAGGCGGCCGGATAGGCTCGCCCTTGATGGACACCGAAGCACCTCACACGCAGCGCGGCCACTCGTCCCCCGTAGAGGGGGACGGGCGGCCGCGTTCTGCGTTCTCCCGGCGGGGGCGAAGTGGCGGGCGAACGGCCGGTGGGCGACCTCTGACCTGGCGCCGCGTCGGGGTGCTCGGGGTGATCTGCACCGTCTTCCTGCTGCTGTTCAGCAATTTCGTGGTCCAGCCCTTCCTGATCCCGAGCCGCTCGATGGAGCCGACGCTCCAGGTCGGGGACCGGGTGCTGGTCAACAAGCTGGCGTACCGGTTCGGCGAACAGCCGGGCCGCGGGGACGTGGTGGTCTTCGACGGCACGGGCTCCTTCGTACGCGAACGCCCCGAGGGCAATCCGATCGGCACGGTGCTGCACGGCGCGGCCTCGGCGCTCGGGCTGGCCGAGCCGTCCGACACCGACTTCGTGAAGCGGGTCGTGGGGGTCGGGGGTGACGACGTGGTGTGCTGCGACGCCGGCGGGCGGGTCGCGGTCAACGGCGTGCCGCTGGCGGAGCCGTACCTCCATCCCGGAGACGCGCCCTCGGCGGTGCCCTTCCGGATCGTCGTACCCCTTGGGACCCTTTGGGTCATGGGTGATCATCGTTCCCAGTCCCGGGACTCCCGGGACCACCTGGGGGAACCGGGCGGGGGGATGGTGCCGGTGGAGAAGGTGATCGGGCGGGCCGACTGGATCGGTTGGCCGCTCTCGCGCTGGGATTCCGTAGGTGGCGGCCATGGGTAGCCGCGGGCGTTCGAGGGGCGGACGGGACTGGGATTTCGACCCCGAACCCGAACCCGAGCCGGAGCCCGCACCACCCCGGATCTCCCTCGGCAGGGTGGAGGGCGGCCGGGCCGAACGGCGCCGGACGGCCCGCAAGGTGCGCCGACGCCGCCGTACGCGCCGGGCCGGCGAGGTGCCGCTGCTGGTGGTCGTGGCGTTGTGCATCGCCCTGCTCCTCAAGACCTTCCTGGTGCAGGCCTTCTTCATCCCTTCGGGCTCGATGGAGCAGACGATCCGGATCGGCGACCGGGTCCTGGTGGACAAGCTGACGCCGTGGTTCGGCTCCGAGATCGAGCGCGGCGACATCGTCGTGTTCAAGGACCCCGGCGGCTGGCTCAAGGGCGAGGCGGCCCGTGCGCCCGAGGACCCGATCGTGGTCAAGCAGATCAAGCAGGCGCTGACCTTCATCGGCCTGCTGCCCTCGGCCGACGAGCAGGACCTGATCAAGCGGGTCATCGGGGTCGGCGGGGACACCGTCAAGTGCTGTGACAGCCGGGGCCGGGTCACCGTCAACGGATCGCCCCTCGATGAGCCGTACGTGAACCCGGGCAACACCCCTTCGGACATCCCGTTCGAGGTACAGGTGCCGGAGGGTCGGCTCTTCGTGATGGGTGATCACCGGGCGAACTCGTCCGATTCCCGGTTCCATCTCGACGAGGGCTTCCAGGGCACGATCCCCATGAGTGGGGTGGTCGGGGAGGCCGTCGTGATCGCCTGGCCCCAGGGGCACTGGACCCGGCTGGAGCAGCCGGCGACCTTCCGGATGGTGCCCGATCAGGCGCGGCGCGAGGGACGCGGCCGACGGCGGCGTCGTCGGGGCGCGCCGTTCGCATAGTGTGTCCTCGGTCTCCCGCGCCTTAGGGAACTCCCGCTCGTTAAGGGAGGGGAGGGCCTGTGCCGGATTCGGCGCGGGCGGCAATCGCGAGTGAGGAGTGGATGTGGGGGACGTGGCGGTAGGCGCACGGTCCGGACGCGACGAAGGCGAGGAGCGGCCGGACGACGCCGTCGAGCGCGAGACCGAGGAGGACGGCGATGCCAAGGAGCACGCGCAGCGGTCCTTCTGGAAGGAGCTCCCGCTCCTCATCGGTATCGCCCTGCTGCTGGCCCTGCTGATCAAGACGTTCCTGCTCCAGGCGTTCTCGATCCCGTCCGCCTCGATGCAGAACACCCTGCAGATGGGCGACCGGGTGCTGGTGGACAAGCTGACCCCGTGGTTCGGCTCCGAGCCGGAGCGCGGCGAGGTCGTCGTCTTCCACGACCCCGCGGACTGGCTGTCCGGGCAGCCCACTCCCGAGCCGAACATCTTCCAGCAGGTGCTCAGCAAGATCGGCCTGATGCCGGACGCCTCCGAGAAGGACCTGATCAAGCGGGTCATCGCGGTCGGCGGGGACACGGTCGAGTGCAAGAAGGGGGGACCGGTCGTCGTCAACGGCAAGGAGCTGGACGAGCCGTACATCTACCCCGGCAACACCCCGTGCGACGACCTCCCGTTCGGCCCGATCACCGTACCCAAGGGCAAAATCTGGGTCATGGGTGACCACCGGCAGAACTCCGAGGACTCCCGGTACCACCAGCAGGACTCCACCAAGGGCTTCGTCCCCGTGGACAAGGTCGTCGGGCGGGCCGTGGTGGTCGCGTGGCCGGTCACCCGCTGGGCCACCCTGCCGGTCCCGGACACCTTCGACCAGCCGGGCATCGGCAACCAGGCCGCGGCGACCGCGCTCGGTCTCGGGGCCGCCGGGCTGGCCCCGGTCGGGCTCGGCCCGACCGCGCTGGGGCTCGCGGGAGCCGTCCCGCTGGTCATGTGGCGCAGGCGGAAGCTGACCAGCGGCCGTACCGACGGGTAGGGTGCCGCCCAGGTCGACGATCCCGAAGTGTGTGGGGGCGCTGCAATGGGCGGTACAGAAGCAATACGTGGTGGCAAGGATGGCCGCGGCGGTCTCGGCACTGTGCTGTCGGGTATCGCCGTGGCCATCGGCTTTGCGCTCTTCCTGGGCGGCTTCGTGTGGGGCGCGGTCGTCTACCGGCCCTACACGGTCCCCACCGATTCGATGATGCCCACGGTGCGGCCCGGGGACCGGGTGATGGCGGAGCGCATCGACGGCGCCGACGTGCGCCGCGGGGACGTGGTCATCTTCACCGACTCCCTGTGGAGCGACTCCCCCATGGTCAAGCGGGTCGTCGGCATCGGCGGCGACGTCGTCAAGTGCTGCGGCGCGGCAGGCGAGGTGACCGTCAACGGCGTCCCGCTGGACGAGCCCTACGCCGACACCAGCAAGCCGGAATCGGGCCTGGAGATGCCCCCCGGACAGACCGCGCCGTCGGGGACCCCCTTCGAGGTGGCGGTCCCCGAGGGCAACCTCTTCCTGCTGGGCGACCGGCGGGCCTCCTCCCTGGACTCCCGGGCCCATCTGCAGGAGACCGGGCAGGGGACCGTGTCCCGGTCGGCCGTCAGTGCCCGTGTCGACGCCCTGGCCTGGCCCGAGATGAAGATGCTGGAGCGGCCGGCGACGTACAGGGCCCTGCCCGGCGGGATCTCGCGGCCCGGTCCGCTGCGGCTCCAGGTGGTGGTGGTGCTGGCCGGAGCCGTCCTGGTGGCTGCGGGGGGCGCGTACGGGCCGGTCGCCCGGGTCCTGGCGCGCGGCCGACGGCGGGAGCCGGCCGGTGTCCGCTGACCCGGCCGCCGGGCACGGCCGCCGGAAGGTGTCACGGGTGATCCTGCTGGACCCGGCGGACCGGATCCTGCTGCTGCACGGATTCGAACCGGCCGACCCGAGCGACGACTGGTGGTTCACCCCCGGCGGCGGACTGGAGGGGACCGAGAGCCGGGAGCAGGCAGCGCTGCGCGAGCTGGCCGAGGAGACCGGGATCACCGAGGTCGAGCTGGGTCCGGTGCTGTGGCACCGCCACTGCTCCTTCCCGTTCGACGGGCGCCGTTGGGAACAGGACGAGTGGTACTTCCTCGCCCGGACCACCCGGACCGAGACCGAGATGAGCGGCCTCACCGAGTTGGAACGGCGCAGCGTCACCGGAGCGAGGTGGTGGACCTCCGAGGAACTTCTGGCGGCCCATGAGACGGTGTACCCGACCAGACTCGCCGAGCTGCTCCGTACGCTGCTCGACGACGGTCCTCCGGGTGAGCCGGTGGTCCTGGCCCCGGAAATCGTTTAGGGGCGCGGGGGCCTGGCGCACAATAGGGGGACGCACGGCTGAAGGGGAACATGCCATGAGTGCCGAGGACCTCGAAAAGTACGAGACCGAGATGGAGCTGAAGCTCTATCGGGAGTACCGCGACGTCGTCGGGCTGTTCAAGTATGTGATCGAGACGGAACGCCGTTTCTACCTCACGAACGACTACGAGATGCAGGTGCATTCGGTTCAGGGAGAGGTGTTCTTCGAGGTCTCCATGGCCGACGCCTGGGTCTGGGACATGTACCGGCCGGCCCGCTTCGTGAAGCAGGTACGCGTACTGACCTTCAAGGACGTGAACATCGAGGAGCTCAACAAGACCGACCTCGAACTGCCCGGCAGCTGAGGACCGCCGCCGGCCGGACCGTCTCACCCGCACGGGTGAGGCGGTTCTCCACAACGGCCGGACCGTCCACCAAGATCCACAAGGTGGGCGCAGGTGCGGGACCGTCGGTGCCGGAGGTGGTGCCGGATGAACGCGAAGGGCGTGGCACAGCAGGCATTGGGGCGGTACGGCGAGGACCTCGCGGCCCGGCGGCTGACCGAAGCCGGGATGACCGTGATCGCACGGAACTGGCGGTGCCGCGGCGGCGAGATCGACATCGTCGCCCGGGACGGGGACGCCCTCGTCGTCTGCGAGGTCAAGACCCGCCGGGCGGGTGAGTTCGAGCATCCCATGGCCGCCGTGCGGCCCGCCAAGGCCGAGCGCTTACGCACGCTCGCCGGGCGCTGGCTCGCCGACCACGGCGGACCACCCCCGGGCGGAGTACGCATCGACCTCGTCGGGGTGCTGCTGCCCCGGCGCGGCGCCCCCTCGGTGGAACACGTGCGGGGGGTGGCCTGATGGGCTTCGCGCGAGCCTGCTCGGTAGCCCTGGTCGGCGTCGACGGCGTGGTGGTCGAGGTACAGGCCGACCTGGAGCCCGGCGTGGCCGCCTTCACCCTGGTGGGGCTGCCGGACAAGACCCTGGTCGAGAGCCGGGACCGGGTGCGGGCCGCCGTGGTCAACTCGGGGGCGGCCTGGCCGCAGAAGAAACTCACGGTCGGGCTGAGCCCGGCCTCCGTACCGAAATCCGGCGCCGGCTTCGACCTGGCGGTCGCGGCGGCGGTGCTCGGCGCGGCCGAGGTGGTCGACCCGGGTGCGATCGCCGACCTCGTCCTGATCGGCGAGCTGGGGCTGGACGGCCGGGTACGCCCGGTCCGCGGGATCCTGCCCGCGGTCCTCGCCGCGGCCGACGCCGGCTACCGACAGGTGGTGGTGCCGCGGCAGTGCGCGGCCGAGGCCGCGCTCGTCCCCGACGTCTCGGTCCTCGGCGTACGCAGCCTCCGCCAGCTGATCGCCGTCCTGACCGGTGGTGAGGTCCCCGAGGAGGAACCGTGCGAGCCCCCCGGCAGGCCGGACCCGATGCTGGCCGGACTCCTCGTCCCAGGGGCGGGACTGGGCACCGGCCTCGCCCGGGGGCGGCCCGGCCGGGAGGACGGCTCGGACTTCCCCGACCTCGCGGACGTCGCCGGGCAGCACACGGCGCGCCGCGCCCTGGAGGTGGCCGCCGCCGGAGGACACCACCTCTTCCTCAGCGGACCGCCCGGAGCGGGCAAGACCATGCTGGCCGAACGGCTGCCCTGGCTGCTGCCGCCGCTCACCCGTCAGGACTCCCTGGAGGTCACGGCCGTCCACTCGGTCGCGGGAATCCTCCCGCCGGGCGAACCCCTGGTCGCCAGGCCGCCGTACTGCGCACCGCACCATTCGGCGACCATGCAGTCCCTGGTGGGCGGGGGGACCGGGATCCCCAGGCCCGGGGCGGTCTCCCTCGCCCACCGGGGCGTGCTCTTCCTGGACGAGGCCGCGGAGTTCCACAGCCGGGCGCTGGACGCGCTGCGGCAACCCCTGGAATCGGGGCACGTGGTCATCGCCCGCGCCGCGGGAGTGGTAAGGCTGCCCGCCAGGTTCCTGATGGTGCTCGCCGCCAACCCGTGCCCGTGCGGGCGCCACACCTTGCACGGTGCCGGGTGCGAGTGCCCGCCCTCGGTGATCCGGCGTTACCAGGCGCGGCTGTCCGGGCCGTTGCTCGACCGGGTGGACCTGCGGGTGGAGGTCGAGCCCGTGACCCGTGGTGACCTGATGGGGCAGGGCGGCCGCGGGGAATCCACCGCGGCCGTCGCCGAGCGGGTGCGGCAGGCCCGGGAGCGCGCCGCGGCCCGGCTCGCCGACACGCCGTGGCGGCTCAACTCCGAAGTGCCCGGGCAGGAACTGCGTAGCCGTTGGCGGGCGGGACCCGGCGCGCTGGCCCCGGCCGAGCGCGATCTGGAACGGGGCCTGCTCACCGCCCGCGGGCTGGACCGGGTGCTACGCGTCGCCTGGACCGTGGCCGACCTGCGGGAACGGGATCGGCCTGAGGCGCTGGACGTGGCCGTGGCGCTGGAGCTGCGGACCGGGATCGCCCGCGGGGCGATGTCGCTGCCGGGAGCCGGGACATGACCGGCTCCGAGGGCGCGGAACTGCTGGCGCGGGCTGCGCTCACCCGGGTGCTGGAGCCCGGGGACGCGCACGGCGGGCGATGGCTGCGGGAGTTCGGCGCGGTGCGGCTGATACGACTGCTGACCACCCCCGGGGCGGAGCCGGACGCTCCGTCCGGGGTGGGGCCCGAGCGGCTCGCCGGGTACCGCAGACGGGCCGCGCTGGCCGACCCCCGGCGGGACCTCGCGGACGCCGCCGAGGCGGGCGGCCGGTTCGTCTTCCCGGGATCGGCGGAGTGGCCGACCCAGCTCGACGACCTCGGCGACGAGAGACCCGTCGGACTGTGGCTGCGGGGCAGGCCGAACCTCCGTACCTGGGCGCTGCGTTCGGTCTCCGTGGTCGGGGCCCGCGCCTGCACCCCGTACGGCGCGCACATGGCCCAGACCCTGGCCGCCGGACTCGCCGAGCGGGGCTGGGTCGTGGTGTCCGGCGCCGCGTTCGGGATCGACGGAGCCGCGCACCGAGGGGCCCTCGCCTCGGGCGGCGCGACCGCCGCGGTGCTCGCCTGCGGAGTGGACGTCGCCTACCCGCGCGGACACGCCGGGCTGCTCGGCTGGATCGCCGGGCAGGGGCTGATCCTCGGGGAGCTGCCCCCGGGCAGCCACCCGACCCCCAGCCGGTTCGTCCTGCGCAACCGGGTCATCGCCGCCCTCACCCGGGGCACGGTCGTCGTGGAGGCCGCGCACCGCAGCGGCTCCCTGGTCACGGCCCGACGCGCGCAGCGCCTGGGGCGGTTCACCATGGGCGTCCCCGGCCCTGCCACCAGCGGGCTCTCCGCCGGCGTGCACGAACTGCTGCGCGGCGAGGCGGCGCTCGTCACCGACGCGGCCGAGGTGATCGAGCTGGTCGGGGCCATGGGCGAGCTGGCGCCCGAGCGGCGCGGCCCGGTGCTCGCCCGGGACCTGCTGGACCCGGACACCGCGCGGGTGCTCGAAGCGATGCCCGCCGGCCGCCCGGCGGACGTGGCCGAGCTGGCACTTGCCTCCGGCACCGGCGCCGATGAAGTCATCGGCAGACTGTACGAACTTCACTCTCTGGGGTTCGTCGAACGGCAGGGCGACGGCTGGCAGTTGAGCAGACAAACGGCTGGAGGAGGCACACAAACCGGCGCCGCCCGGCGAGGCGGTCGTTGACCTGGGGCGTTCCGGTGAAAGAGTGAAACCGATGAGAGACGCGGTCTTCCCGGTGGCGGTCGCCGGGACCGAGCGCCAGGCGCCGGTCCCGGGTCGCCCGCGCGAGTCCGGGCGCCTCCCGGCCCTCGCGCCATCCCGTACTCTTCGCGCACCGCGACAATCTCGTCACGCTACGCTCCCAAGGAATCCGGCTCCGGCAAAGGCGAAGCATGCCCCAGCACACCTCAGGGTCCGACCGCGCTGCGGTGCCCCCCGCTGCCCGCGGCAGCGTGCGGTCCACCGCGCCCTCGTCCCTGGAGGTGCTGTGGCGCTCGTACAAGGAGTCGGGTGACGAGCGGTTGCGGGAGCAGCTGATCCTGCACTACTCGCCCCTGGTGAAGTACGTGGCCGGCCGCGTCAGTGTGGGTCTGCCGCCCAACGTGGAGCAGGCCGACTTCGTCTCCTCCGGGGTCTTCGGGCTGATCGACGCCATCGAGAAGTTCGACATCGAGCGGTCGATCAAGTTCGAGACGTACGCGATCACCCGGATCCGGGGCGCGATGATCGACGAGCTACGGGCCCTGGACTGGATCCCGCGCTCGGTCCGGCAGAAGGCACGCGCCGTGGAACGGGCCTACGCCACGCTGGAGGCCCAGCTGCGGCGCACCCCGACGGAGATCGAGGTCGCCGGGGAGATGGGGATCGGTGTGGAGGATCTCCACACCGTCTTCAGTCAGTTGTCGCTGGCCAACGTGGTCGCCCTGGAGGAACTGCTGCACGTCGGCGGGGAGGGCGGCGACCGCCTCTCGCTGATGGACACCCTGGAGGACACCGCCGCCGACAACCCGGTGGCGGTGGCCGAGGACCGCGAGCTGCGACGCCTGCTGGCGCGGGCCATCAACACGCTGCCCGAGCGGGAGAAGACCGTGGTGACCCTCTACTACTACGAGGGACTCACGCTGGCCGAGATCGGCAACGTCCTCGGCGTCACCGAGAGCCGGGTCAGCCAGATCCACACCAAGTCCGTCCTGCAACTGCGCGCGAAGTTGGCAGATGTAGGGAGGTGAGCTTGCGCTACCTCCGTACAGTGGACGTGTGCCCAGGATTCGAGCGGCCTCCGTGGCCGAGCACCGGTCGATGCAGCGCGGCGCCCTCTTGGACGCTGCGCGATCCCTGCTGTCCGAAGGCGGGACGGAGGCGCTGACCTTCCCCGCCCTCGCGGAGCGGACCGGGCTCGCCCGGTCCTCCGTGTACGAGTACTTCCGCTCCCGCGCCGCCGTGGTCGAAGAGCTGTGCGCGGTGGACTTCCCCGTGTGGGCCGCCGAGATCGAAGCGGCGATGGAGCAGGCCGAGTCGCCGGAGGCGAAGATCGAGGCCTACGTGCGCAGCCAGTTGGGGCTCGTGGGCGACCGGCGCCACCGCGCGGTGGTGGCCATCTCGGCCAGCGAGCTCGACGCGGGCGCGCGGGAGAAGATCCGTGCGGCGCACGGCGGGCTCATCGCGATGATCGTCGAGGCGCTGAGCGCCCTGGGGCACGCGGAGCCGAGGCTGGCCGCGATGCTGCTCCAGGGCGTCGTGGACGCGGCCGTGCGGCGGATCGAGCTCGGCGCGGCGGAGGACCCGACCGTCGTGACGGAGGCCGCCGTCGCCATGGCCCTGCGGGGCGTCCGGGGCTGAGGCCCCCGGCCGCCGCGCCCTGGGACACGCCCGCGTCTCACACCCCGGTGGGGTCCGCCGGGAGCAGCCTCGGGGTCGGGCCGGGGAGCAGCGTGAGCGGATTGAGGTACACCTCGCCCGCCAGCAGGCCCCAGTGCAGGCAGGGCGCCGGGCAGTGCGAGCCCTCCGTCAGCACCGCCACCACCTGGCCGGCCGTGACCTGCTCGCCCTCCGTGACCAGGGGCCGGACCGGCTCGTAGGTGGTGCGCAGCCCGTTCGGCAGGGCCAGCGAGAGCACTCCGCGCCCGGCGACGGGCCCGGCGTGGTGGACCCGGCCGGCCGCGACCGCCCGGAGCCGCGTGCCCACCGGCGCGGACAGGTCCACACCGCGGTGACCGGCCGCGTAGGGGGTCGGCGGCGGGTCCCACCAGCGGGCCACCGACAGCGGGGCGGGCAGCGGGCGGACCCCGGGAAGGGCCGACTGGGCCAGGGCCAGGAGCAGGCTGAGCAGCAAGGTCGTCATGGGCCCCAGCGTCCCGCGCGCACTCGGACCGCCGCCCGGGCCTGTGGACGGCCGGGGCACTGTGGACAGCGCCGTCACCCGGCATACCGCCGGGTCCCGTACACTTCTTGTGGCGATCCGGGTCACCGGGTCGACTTCGCACGCCCCAACACCAGGCTGAAACAGCCAGGTGGCAGCGTCTCTCGGTCCCTCATGGGGGCAGGGCGCGGTGGGGCGTCAGGAACCAAACCGAGAAACCAAGGAGATGGCCATGGCCGTCGTCACGATGCGGGAGCTGCTGGAAAGCGGCGTCCACTTCGGTCACCAGACCCGCCGTTGGAACCCGAAGATGAAGCGCTTCATCTTCACGGAGCGCAACGGCATCTACATCATCGACCTGCTGCAGTCGCTGTCGTACATCGACCGCGCCTACGAGTTCGTGAAGGAGACCGTCGCGCACGGTGGCTCCATCATGTTCGTCGGTACCAAGAAGCAGGCCCAGGAGGCCATCGCCGAGCAGGCGACGCGCGTTGGTATGCCGTACGTCAACCAGCGGTGGCTGGGTGGCATGCTCACCAACTTCTCCACCGTCTACAAGCGCCTTCAGCGTCTGAAGGAGCTTGAGGCGATCGACTTCGAGGACGTCGCCGCCTCGGGTCTCACCAAGAAGGAGCTCCTGGTCCTCTCCCGCGAGAAGATCAAGCTGGAGAAGACCCTCGGTGGTATCCGCGAGATGTCGAAGGTTCCCAGCGCCGTCTGGATCGTCGACACCAAGAAGGAGCACATCGCCGTCGGTGAGGCGCGCAAGCTCCACATCCCGGTCGTCGCGATCCTCGACACCAACTGCGACCCCGACGAGGTCGACTACAAGATCCCGGGCAACGACGACGCGATCCGTTCCGTCACCCTGCTCACCCGCGTGATCGCCGACGCCGTCGCCGAGGGCCTCATCGCCCGCTCCGGCGCTGCGACCGGCGACTCGAAGCCGGGCGAGAAGGCCGCCGCCGAGCCGCTCGCCGAGTGGGAGCGCGACCTGCTCGAGGGCGAGAAGAAGGCCGACGAGACCGAGGCCGCTCCGGCTGCCGAGGCCCCCGCCGCCGAGGCCCCCGCCGCCGACGCCCCGGCCGCCGAGGCTGTCGAGGCTGTCGAGGCCCCGGCCGCCGACGCCGAGCAGGCCTGACCCACTGAGAGTGCCCGGCGTTCACACGCCGGGCACTCGCAGCACGGACGATGACGGCGGGGGAGCCGCGCCCAGGGCGCGGCGCCTCCGCCGTTCACCCGTAGATCTACGACTTCGAGAGAGAATCACAGACTCATGGCGAACTACACCGCCGCTGACGTCAAGAAGCTCCGCGAGCTCACCGGCGCCGGCATGCTGGACTGCAAGAACGCGCTCGTGGACGCCGACGGTGACGTCGAGAAGGCCCAGGAAGCGCTCCGCATCAAGGGTCAGAAGGGCGTCGCCAAGCGCGAGGGCCGTTCTGCCGAGAACGGTGCGGTCGTCTCCCTCATCGCCGACGACAACACCTCCGGTGTCATCGTCGAGCTGAAGTGCGAGACCGACTTCGTCGCCAAGGGCGAGAAGTTCCTGGCCGTCGCCAACCAGCTGGCCGCCCACGTGGCCGCCACCTCCCCGGCCGACATCGAGGCGCTGCTCGCGTCCGAGATCGAGCCCGGCAAGACCGTCACCGCTTTCGTCGACGAGGCCAACGCCAACCTCGGCGAGAAGATCGTCCTGGACCGCTTCGCGCAGTTCACCGGCGGTTACGTGGCCGCGTACATGCACCGCACGATGCCCGACCTGCCGTTCCAGATCGGCGTCCTGGTCGAGCTCGACAAGGAGAACGCCGAGGTCGCCCGCGGCGTCGCGCAGCACATCGCCGCGTTCGCCCCGCAGTGGCTGTCCGCCGAGGACGTTCCGGCCGAGAAGGTCGAGTCCGAGCGCCGCATCGCCGAAGAGGTCACCCGCGCGGAGGGCAAGCCCGAGGCTGCCATCGCGAAGATCGTCGAGGGTCGCGTCAACGGCTTCTTCAAGGACGCCACGCTGCTCGGCCAGGCCTACGCCCTGGACAACAAGAAGTCCGTCCAGAAGGTTCTGGACGAGGCCGGTGTCACCCTGAAGCGCTTCACCCGCATCAAGGTCGGCATCTGAGTCCGTCCGTACGCGACGGACACCGGACCCCGGTAGGGTCTGAAGCAGTCGTCCGCGCTCGCGCGAGGCGACCGCAGATCTGACGAGGAGGCCATTGCCGTAGAGGGAACCGCAAGGACCCACCGGCAATGGCCTTCTTCGTATGTGCACGAGGAGATCTCCATGAATCAGGGCGTGGACCCCCACACCGCATCCGACGACAAGAGCGACCAGGACCAGAAGGGCCGCCGCTTCATGCTGAAGCTGTCGGGCGAGGCCTTCTCCGGTGGCGGAGGACTGGGCGTCGATCCCGACGTCGTCCACGCCATCGCGCGCGAGATCGCCGCGGTGGTCCGCGACGGCGCGGAGATCGCCGTCGTGATCGGCGGCGGCAACTTCTTCCGCGGCGCCGAACTCCAGCAGCGCGGCATGGACCGGGCCCGGTCCGACTACATGGGCATGCTCGGTACCGTCATGAACTGCCTCGCGCTCCAGGACTTCCTGGAGAAGGAGGGCATCGACTCCCGCGTGCAGACCGCCATCACGATGGGCCAGGTCGCGGAGCCGTACATCCCGCTGCGTGCCGTGCGGCACCTGGAGAAGGGCCGCGTCGTCATCTTCGGCGCCGGCATGGGCATGCCCTACTTCTCCACCGACACCACGGCCGCCCAGCGCGCCCTGGAGATCGACGCCGAGGCCCTGCTCATGGGCAAGAACGGTGTCGACGGGGTCTACGACTCCGACCCGAAGAAGAACCCGGACGCGGTGAAGTTCGACGCGCTGGAGTACAGCGAGGTCCTCTCCCGCGACCTCAAGGTCGCCGACGCCACCGCGATCACGCTCTGCCGCGACAACAAGCTTCCGATCCTCGTTTTCGAGCTTCTGGCCGAGGGCAATATCGCCCGCGCCGTCAAGGGTGAGAAGATCGGCACGCTCGTGAGCGACCAGGAAACCCGGGCCTAGCAGTCCGCTGCCGGACCGAGCGAGTCGCAGGGCGGCTCGCCGGCCCCGCCCGCCCGCCTGAACCATCCATATCTGACATGCAGGAGCACGTGGTGACCGAAGAGATCCTCCTCGAGGCCGAGGAGAAGATGGAAAAGGCCGTCGTCGTCGCCAAGGAAGACTTCGCCGCGATTCGCACCGGCCGTGCGCACCCGGCGATGTTCAACAAGATCGTGGCGGAGTACTACGGCGCCATCACGCCCATCAACCAGCTCGCCTCCTTCTCGGTGCCCGAGCCGCGCATGGCGATCGTGACCCCGTTCGACAAGAGCGCCCTGCGTAACATCGAGCAGGCCATCCGCGACTCCGACCTCGGTGTCAACCCGAGCAACGACGGCAGCATCATCCGGGTGACCTTCCCCGAGCTGACGCAGGACCGCCGCAAGGAGTACATCAAGGTCGCGCGCACCAAGGCCGAGGACTCGAAGATCTCGCTCCGCGCCGTCCGTCGCAAGGCCAAGGACGCCCTTGACAAGCTGGTCAAGGACAAGGAGGCCGGCGAGGACGAGGTGCGCCGCGCGGAGAAGGAGCTCGACGACACCACCGCGAAGTACGTCGCGCAGGTGGACGAGCTCCTGAAGCACAAGGAAGCCGAGCTCCTCGAAGTCTGATGAACGACTCTTCCTGGCAGCCGGAGCCGGTTCCGGCGGGTCCCGCATACGATGCGCAGGTGGGCCCGCACACTCGGCCCATGCCCATCGTGCCCGATGCCGCCGGCCGTGACTTCGACGACCGGGAAGCACGCGATCGGGGGGTCGCCGCCGACAGCGGCCCCCTCTTCCGCGCCGATACGCCGTCGCAGGAGCCCATGCCCAGCCCCCCGCCTCCGCACGCCCAGCAGCCGCAGGACGCCTCGCCCCCGCCGCCGAAGAAGCGCGCGGGCCGGGATCTGCGTGCCGCCATAGGTGTGGGCGTGGGTCTCGGCGCGGTGATCTTCGCCTCGCTGCTGATCGTCAAGGCCGTCTTCGTCGGCGTCATCGTCGTCGCGGTCGTCGTCGGCCTGTGGGAGCTCACCTCCCGACTGCAGGAGCAGAAGGGCATCAAGGCCCCGCTGGTCCCGCTCGCGGTCGGTGGCGCCGCCATGGTCATCGCCGGATACGTCCGGGGGGCCGAGGGCGCCTGGGTCGCGATGGCCCTGACCGTGCTGGCGGTCCTGGTGTGGCGGATGACCGAACCGCCCGAGGACTACCTCAAGGACGTCACGGCGGGCGCCTTCGCGGCCTTCTACGTGCCCTTCCTGGCCACCTTCGTCGCGATGCTGCTCACCGCCGACGACGGTCCCCAGCGCGTGATCACCTTCCTGCTCCTGACCGTGGTCAGCGACACCGGGGCCTACGCGGTCGGCTGGCGCTTCGGCAAGACGAAGCTCGCGCCGCGCATCAGCCCCGGCAAGACCCGCGAGGGACTGTTCGGCGCGGTGGCCTTCGCGATGGTGGCCGGCGCGCTGTGCATGGAGTTCCTGATCGACGGCGGCTCCTGGTGGCAGGGTCTGCTGCTGGGCCTCGCGGTCGCGGTCAGCGCCACCCTGGGCGACCTGGGCGAGTCGATGATCAAGCGGGACCTCGGCATCAAGGACATGGGCACCCTGCTGCCGGGACACGGCGGCATCATGGACCGCCTGGACTCCCTGCTTCCGACGGCCCCCGTGGTGTGGCTGCTGCTGGCAGCCTTCGTAGGTACTGGCTGACCTGCGAAAAGGCGTCGCAGGACGCCGGGCGGTTACTCTTGGAAGGCGCGCTGCTTCTGCGGCGCGCCTTTCGTCTTACAAGGAGTACCTGCCATGGCCCGCCCCGTTCCGGGAGAGCTCACCTTCGTCGCCCCTCGCGGGGTCAAGAAGCCGCCCCGGCACCTTGCCGACCTGACCCCGGCCGAGCGCCGCGAGGCGGTCGCCGCGATCGGCGAGAAGCCGTTCCGGGCCAAGCAGCTCTCGCAGCACTACTTCGCCCGGTACGCGCACGACCCGGCCGAGTGGACCGACATCCCGGCGGGCTCGCGGGAGAAGCTCCAGCAGGAGCTGCTGCCGGACCTGATGAGCGTCATCCGGCACATCTCGTGCGACGACGACACCACCCGCAAGACCCTGTGGAAGCTGCACGACGGCACGCTCGTCGAGTCCGTGCTCATGCGCTACCCCGACCGGGTCACCATGTGCATCTCCTCTCAGGCCGGCTGCGGTATGAACTGTCCGTTCTGCGCCACCGGCCAGGCGGGCCTGGACCGCAACCTGTCCACCGCCGAGATCGTGCACCAGATCGTCGACGGCATGCGCGCACTGCGCGACGGCGAGGTCCCCGGTGGCCCGGCCCGGCTGTCGAACATCGTCTTCATGGGCATGGGCGAGCCGCTCGCCAACTACAACCGCGTGGTCGGCGCCATCCGCCGGCTCACCGACCCGGAGCCCGACGGCCTCGGTCTGTCGCAGCGCGGCATCACCGTCTCCACCGTCGGCCTGGTTCCGGCCATGCTGCGCTTCGCCGACGAGGGCTTCAAGTGCCGCCTCGCCGTCTCGCTGCACGCGCCCGACGACGAGCTGCGCGACACCCTCGTCCCCGTGAACACCCGCTGGAACGTTCGCGAGGTGCTCGGCGCCGCCTGGGAGTACGCCGAGAAGTCCGGCCGCCGGATCTCCATCGAGTACGCCCTGATCCGCGACATCAACGACCAGGCCTGGCGCGGTGACCTCCTGGGCAAGCTGCTCAAGGGCAAGCGCGTACACGTCAACCTGATCCCGCTCAACCCGACGCCGGGCTCCAAGTGGACCGCCTCGCGGCCCGAGGACGAGAAGGCCTTCGTGGAGGCCATCGCCCGCCACGGTGTGCCGGTGACCGTACGGGACACCCGGGGCCAGGAGATCGACGGAGCGTGCGGCCAGCTGGCCGCCTCGGAACGCTAGATTCCGCCTCTGTTCGACGCTATTCGGCCACGGGGTACCCTGTGGCCGAACCAATTTCATATTCCGACAGGGGAGCGCCACAGCGCTGAGAGTGCGGTATCCGTCATCCGCAGACCCTCTGAACCTCGCCCCGGTCATTCGGGGTAGGAAGTTCGGTCACCACTCTTGCTGTTGCGCCCTGCCCGGCGTCCGCTCTCGCAGAGCGCCGGGCAGGGCCGCGTCTTCTCCTGGACATCCCAGGAGGAATTCACCGATGAGCACCACCAAGAAGATCGCGGGCGTCGCGCTCGCGGCCGCGCTGGGCGTCACCACGCTCAGCGCCTGCGGCGGCGGCGACACCAAGGACAAGCCCGCCGGCGCGAGCGACGCCCCGAAGTCCAAGACCGTCACGCTCGTCTCCCACGACTCCTTCAACGTGACCGAATCGGTCCTCAAGGAGTTCGAGCAGCAGAGCGGCTACACGGTCAAGGTCCTGAAGTCCGGGGACGCCGGCGCGGCCCTGAACCAGGAGATCCTCACCAAGGGCTCCCCGCGCGGTGACGTCTTCTTCGGCGTCGACAACACCCTCCTCTCGCGCGCCCTCGACAACGGCATCTTCACCCCCTACGAGGCCAAGGGCCTCGCCGAGGTCAAGCCCGAGTACGTGCTCGACAAGGAGCACCGGGTCACCCCGATCGACTCCGGCGACATCTGCGTCAACTACGACAAGGCGTACTTCACCGAGAAGAAGATCGCCCCGCCGCAGACGCTGGACGACCTGACCAAGCCGGAGTACAAGAACCTGCTGGTCACCGAGAACGCCGCGACCTCCTCGCCCGGCCTCGGCTTCCTGCTCGCCTCCGTCGGCAAGTACGGCGAGGACGGCTGGAAGGACTACTGGAGCAAGCTCAAGGCCAACGGCGTCGAGGTCGTCGACGGCTGGGAGCAGGCCTACAACGAGCGCTTCTCCGGCTCCGCGGGCGGCAAGAAGGCCAAGGGCGACCGCCCGCTGGTCGTCTCGTACGCCTCCAGCCCGCCGGTCGAGGTCCTGTACGGCGAGCCCCAGCCGACCGAGGCCCCCACGGGCGTCTCCACCGGCACCTGCTTCCGCCAGATCGAGTTCGCGGGTCTGCTCAAGGGCGCCAAGAACGAGGAGGGCGGAAAGGCCCTCGTGGACTTCCTGGTCAGCAAGAAGTTCCAGGAGGACATGCCGCTCCAGATGTTCGTGAACCCGGTGACGAAGGACGCCGCCCTGCCGGAGCTGTTCACCAAGCACGGTGTGGTGGTCGAGAAGCCCGAGAACGTGGCTCCCGAGACCATCGCCAAGAACCGTGAGCAGTGGGTCAAGGCATGGACCGCGCTCGTCGTGAAGTAAGCGGTACCAAGGAGCCGGGCGTGGCGTCGGGGGGCGCCACGCCGGGCTCCGGCCCCCGCGAGGGGGCACGGGCGACCGCCGTGCGGTTCGCCCTGATGGCCGTCCCCCTCGCCTTCTTCGGGCTGTTCTTCGCCTACCCCGTCGCCGCGATCGTCGGGCGCGGCCTGAAGACCGACGAGGGATGGCAGTTCGGCCGGTTCGCGGAGGTGCTGGGCCGCCCCGACATCGCCGACGTGCTGTGGTTCACCACCTGGCAGGCGTTCGCCTCCACCCTGCTCACCCTGCTGATCGCCCTCCCCGCCGCGTACGTCTTCGCGCGCTTCGAGTTCCCGGGCAAGCAGCTGCTGCGCGCCGTGGTGACCGTGCCCTTCGTGCTGCCGACCGTGGTGGTCGGCACCGCTTTTCTCGCGCTGCTGGGGCGGGGCGGGCTGTTGGACGACCTGGTCGGAGTCCGGCTCGACACCACCGTCTGGGCGATCCTGCTCGCGCACGTCTTCTTCAACTACGCCGTCGTCGTCCGCACGGTCGGCGGGCTGTGGGCCCAGCTCGATCCGCGCCAGGAGGAGGCCGCCCGCGTGCTGGGCGCCGGCCGGTTCACCGCCTGGCGGCGGGTGACGCTGCCCGCGCTGGCCCCGGCGGTGGCCGCCGCCTCCCTGATGGTGTTCCTGTTCACCTTCAGCTCCTTCGGCGTCGTACTGATCCTCGGCGGACCCGCGTACTCCACCCTGGAGGTGGAGGTCTACCGGCAGACCGCGCAGCTCCTGGACCTGCCGACGGCGGCCGTCCTGACGATGGTGCAGTTCGCCGCGATCGGCGCGATCCTCGCCGTGCACGCCTGGACCGTGCGCAAGCGCGAGACCGCCCTGAGCTTGGTGGACCCGGGACGCACCACCCACCGGCCGCGCGGCTGGGCGCAGCGCACGCTGCTGGGAGGGGTGCTGCTGACCGTCGCGCTGCTGATCGCGGCGCCGCTGGGCGTGCTGGTCGAGCGGTCCTTCGACACCCCCGGCGGCTACGGCCTCGGCTACTACCGGGCGCTGCAGGACGCGGGCGCCGGCGGCGGGACCTTCCTGGTGGCCCCGCTGGAGGCGATCTGGAACTCCCTGCAGTACGCGCTCGCCGCCACCGCGATCGCCCTGGTCATCGGGGGGCTCGCGGCCGCGGCGCTGACCCGGCGCGAGGGCCGCTTCGTACGCGGCTTCGACGCGCTGCTGATGCTGCCGCTCGGGGTGTCCGCCGTGACCGTGGGCTTCGGCTTCCTGATCACCCTGGACGAGCCACCGCTGGATCTGCGGACCTCATGGATCCTGGTGCCGCTGGCGCAGGCCCTGGTGGGCGTGCCCTTCGTCGTACGCACCATGCTGCCGGTGCTGCGCGCGGTGGACGGGCGGTTGCGCGAGGCCGCCGCGGTGCTCGGCGCGTCGCCGCTGCGGGCCTGGCGGGAGGTGGACCTTCCGCTGGTGCGGCGGGCGCTGCTGATCGCGGCCGGGTTCGCCTTCGCGGTATCCCTGGGGGAGTTCGGCGCGACCGTGTTCATCGCGCGGGCGGACCGGCCGACGCTGCCGGTGGCCGTGGCGCGGCTGCTGGGGCGGGCCGGAGAGCTGAACTACGGGCAGGCGATGGCCCTGAGCACGATTCTGATGCTGGTGTGCGCGGTGTCCCTGCTGCTACTGGAGCGACTGCGCCCCGACAAGACCTCCGGAGAATTCTGATGACACTGCTTCAGCTGGAGGGGGTGTCGGTCCGCTTCGGTGAGCGCGCGGCGCAGTACGCCCTGGACGGCGTGGACCTCACGGTCGCCGAGCACGAGGTCGTGTGCGTGTTGGGACCGAGCGGCAGCGGCAAGTCCACGCTGCTGCGGGTCGTCGCCGGACTGCAGCAGATGTCCGCCGGGCGGGTGCTGTTGGGCGGGGCCGACCAGGCCGGCGTCCCCGTGCACCGGCGGGGCGTGGGCCTGATGTTCCAGGACCACCAGCTCTTCCCGCACCGTGACGTCGGCGCGAACGTCTCCTTCGGGCTGAAGGTGCGCGGAGCCGGACGGGCCTCGTCCGCGGACCGGGTCGCGCAACTGCTGGAACTGGTCGGGCTCCCCGGGGCCCAGGCCCGGGCGGTGGCCTCCCTGTCCGGCGGCGAGCAGCAGCGCGTCGCGCTGGCCCGGGCACTGGCCCCGTCACCGAGGCTGCTGATGCTCGACGAACCGCTGGGGCAGCTGGACCGGGGGCTGCGCGAGCGGCTGGTGGTGGAGCTGCGCGGGCTGTTCTCCCGGCTGGGCACGACCGTACTGGCCGTCACGCACGACCAGGGCGAGGCCTTCGCCCTGGCCGACCGGGTGGTGGTCATGCGGGACGGCCGGATCGCGCAGGCCGGCACCCCCCTGGAGGTGTGGCAGCGGCCCGCGTCGGAGTTCGTGGCGCGCTTCCTCGGCTTCGAGAACGTGGTCCCGGCCGTGGTCTCGGGCGACGCGGCCGCCACCGCGTGGGGCAAGGTTCCGGTACCGGCCGGCTCCCCGGAGGGGGAGCAGCGGCTGCTGATCCGCCCGGCCGGGGTCGTGCTCCGCGCGGCGGGCCTGCGGTGCGAGGTGGTGTCCCGCACCTTCCGCGGCACGCACGTCGCCCTGCGGCTGCGGCCGGAGGCGGGGCCGGTGCTGGAGGCCGAGTGCGGCCTGGCGGGGGCGCCGGCCGTGGGCGACCGGGTCGAGGTGACCTTCACCTCCGCCGAGGTGGTCGTCCTTCCGCCGGACACCCCCTAGCGGGGGCGTCCGTCAGGGACGGATGCCGTCGCAGGCGATCGGCAGGTGGCGCGGGCCGCGCAGGACCGAGTTCTGACGGTACTGCGGCGGGTCCTCCAGCAGCCGGGGGTTCTCCAGTCGGCGGGCCAGCTCGCTCAGCGCCAGCTGGGCCTCCTGCCGGGCCAGCGGCGCCCCGAAGCAGCTGTGGATGCCACTGCCGAGGCCGAGGTGCTGGATGTCCTTGCGGTCGGGGTCGAAGCGGTCCGGGTTCTCGAACCGCTTCGGGTCCCGGTTCCCGGAGGCCAGCATCAGCCACACCGACGCGCCCTTGGGGATCGTGACTCCGGCGACCTCGACGTCGGAGAGGGTGGTCCGCTGGGGCAGCAGCTGTACGGGCGGCTCGTAGCGCAGCAGTTCCTCGACGATCGGGACCGCCAGTTCGGGGTCGTTGCGCAACCGCTCCAGGGCCTCCGGGTGGCGCAGCAGCGTCAGCATCCCGTTGGTGATGAGGTTGACCGTGGTCTCGTGACCCGCGATCAGCAGCAGCGCGGAGGTGCTGAGCGCCTCCATGGTGGTCATCGCGCCGTCCGGGCCGTCCGCCGTCGCGAGCTGGGACAGCATGTCGTCGCCGGGCTTCTTGCGGCGTTCCTCGATCAGCCCGGCCAGGTACATGCCCAGCTCCATGCGGGCGTCCGTCGAGCCGTTGCCGCGCTGGGTGGGGTCCGCGTCCGGGTCGGGGTCCAGGCTGGCGGCCAGGGTCTCCGCCCAGACGTGGAAGCGGGGTTCGTCCTCGTGGGGCACGCCGAGCAGCCGGCAGATGACCGTGACCGGGAAGGGGTACGCGAACTGGTCGACCAGGTCGATCCGGTCCAGTTGCCCTGTCTCCACGATGCCGTCGATCAGCCCGGTGACGAGGCCGCCGAGTTCGTCGCGCATGTCGTGCACCCGGTGGGGGGCGTGCGGCGGGCCGAACGGCCGGTTCGTCATCCGCCGCAGCCGGTCGTGGTCGGGCGGGTCGAGCTTGAGGAAGGACGGGGGCAGCGTCGCCCCCTCCTCGTCGGACTGGTCGCCCAGCAGATCGTCCCCGGTCGCCTTCAGGTTCTTGGCGTCGGAGCTGATCCGAGGGTCGTGCAACAGGCTGTGGATCTCGTAGTACGTGCTGACCACGTACGGGCCGTCCCCGTCGTGGGACACCGGGGTCTTGCGGAGCTCCTCGTACAGCGGGTACGGATTCGCGCGGTTCGCGTAGTCGATGATCTCCCGCAGCAGGGCTTGGGTCATGACAGGTCCTCGTGATCCTCGGGGGAGGGCGCGGTGCGGCACGGCCGGTGGCGCGGGGCGGGGGTGAAGGTCATCTTCCGGGAGTGAAGGTCATCTTCCGGTCGGCCGGTGAATAGCCGCTCAGCGTGATGGTCGGCCCGTGGGTGGGGACGGACGGGTCCGGGAAGTCGGCCGGCAGCGGCTTGGCCCCGTCGGGCCTGCGGTCCACCGTGGAGAACGGCGGCGGGAACGGGGCGGTGGCCTCGATCTGCTGCTCGTAGAACGGCAGCCACCGGCAGTTGTCGAAGGTGACGGCGGCGATCAGACGCCCCTGGTACCCGTAGGCGGCCGCGAACCGGCGTTCGGCGAGCGAGCCCTGGGTGATGAGGATCTCGGTCCCCATCGGCGGTACCCCGACCGACTTGATGTTCACGCCGAACTGGGAGGACCAGAACGCCGGAACCCACAGGTGGGGGCGGCGGTCGGCGCTCTCGCTGAGCATGTTGTGCGCGGCGGTGTCGGCCTGGGCGACGGCGTTGCCCCAGTGCTCCAGCGACAGGAACTGGTAGCCGAACAGGGCGTGCGGGGAACGTGCCACGTCACCCGCCACGTAGATGTCATCGGTGACGATGCCCCGGATGTCGAAGGCCCGGCAGCCCGCGTCGCAGGCGATGCCCCGCGGACCCGCGCCCAGCCCCGAGCCGGCGAGCCACTCGGTGTTGCGCTGTGCGCCCAGCGAGACGACCACCACGTCCGCCTCGATGGTCGCCCCGTCGGAGAGGTGCGCGGCGCGGACCCGCCCGGAGGGGTCGCCCTCCAGCGAGGTCACCATGACCCCGGTCCGCAGGTCGACGCCGTTCTCGCGGTGCATCTCGGCGGCCACCGCGCCGATCACCCCGCCCAGCGCACCGACCAGCGGCGCGTCGCCCCGTTCGGCGACGGTGACCTCCAGGCCGCGCTCCCGGCACGCGGAGGCGATCTCGGACCCGGTGAACCCGGCTCCGATGACCAGCACCCGGCGGGGACCGGCGGCCAGGGCCCGTTGCAGCCCTTCGGCGTCGTCGCGGGTGCGCAGGACGAAGACACCCTTGAGGGCGCCCTCCTCCGGGTTGGGCCACGGCCGGGCGCGTACGCCGGTGGCGATCAGCAGCCGGTCGTACTCGACCTCGTCGCCGTTGCCGAGCTTGACCCGATGGGCGGCCATGTCCAGGCCGGTGGCCGCGACGCCGAGGCGCCATTCGGCGTCGATCGCCCGGCGGCGGGGGAGGGCCGTGTGGTCGGCGACCGCGTTGCCCAGCAGGACCTGCTTGGACAGCGGGGGCCGGTCGTACGGCTCGTACGGTTCGTCGCCGATCATCGTGAGCGAACCGGCGAAGCCCTTCTCGCGCATGGTCTCGGCGGCCCGCAGACCGGCCAGAGAGGCGCCGACGACGACGATGCGGCCCTCGCGCTTGAGCCGCTCCAGGGATCCGTCGTGTGTTCCTGCACCGGTCACCGGGCGCCTCCGGAACGGGATCCGGCGCCCGCCACGGCATCCGGGGTCACCATGCTCGCCATGTCCTCGTCCGTGATCTCCAGGAGGATGGCCTGCACCGGGCAGGCGGCCACGGCACGCAGGACGTCCTCGCGCTGCGCCGGATCCGCCTCCGGGTTGTAGAGCAGCGACTCGTCGCCGTGCATGGCGAAGACATCGGGAGCGAGGAAAGCGCACTGGGCGTATCCCTGGCAGCGGTTGAGGTCGACGACAAGCCTCATGACGGTTCTGCCTTTCCCTCGGCCGTTCCTCCCCGTCACCCCCCGGAGCCCCCGGGTCCTCCCCTTCCCACCAGCATGCACGCGGCGCCCACGGGCCGCCTGCCGGAGTAAGGACCCCCAGGTCAGGGCGGTTCCGTGGGGGTCGGAGGCCGGCGGGCGGTGCCGCGCCCCACGGACAGGATGTACAGGCTGAGGATCAGCGCCCAGGCCGGGAACACCAGCTCGGACCAGGGCACTCCGGAACCGACCACGAGCAGGACCAGGCCGACGACGGTGCCCAGCAGGGCCAGTGGCCGCGGGAAGACGCCGAGCATCCGCCCGATGGTCGAGGTCGCGAGGACGAAGACGGCCGCCATCCGCATGGCGTACGTCGCGAGGAGCGTGTAGGCGTAGTGGCGGCCGAATTCGGAGGGCGTGCCCTCGGCCAGCACCGTGCCCGCCGCCGCGGCGGAGGCGAACAGGGTGGCCACGAAGACGAATCCGCTGCCGAGGAACACGGTGGCGACGAACCGGTCCTCGGCCGGACCCGTGTGTGCGCGCAGTGCGCCCATGAACCAGAGGAAGAAGATGCCCGCGAAGGGCACGATCTCCAGTGCCACTTGGACCGCCCAACGCTTGTCCGGGTCGACGGGCGCGTCGGCGACGTTGCCCGACGGGATGGCGATCCGCATGAGGACGATCGCGGCCCCGAGCAGCAGGGCGAAGGCGATTCCGGCCATCCCGGCCGCGCGTGGTGTGTCGAGCCGATCGGTCGTGGAACTCACGGACCCTCACTCTCTCCCCCGGTCCAGCAAGCGGCAGACACCGCCGCGCCACCACCGGGGGCGGCCGACCGGGTGAGGGGACCCGGCCGGCCGGTGGGTCAGCCGACCGGCTCCGGCACCGGGGTGACGGCTCCCTCGTCGGCCCCCTCGTGCTTGCCGTACCAGGCGACCGCCACCGCTCCGGCGACGGCCATGACGAAGCCGAGTACCGCGAGCCAGGCCAGGCCGGGGCGGGAGGCGTCGCCGAGCCACAGGACGCCGATGGCGCCCGGCAGGACCGTCTCGCCGACGACCAGGGCCGCCGTGGCGCCGTTCACCGAGCCGATCTGGAGGGCGACCGTGTGCAGGTACATGCCGCCGATGCCGGCCACCAGGATGGCGTAGAGGGCCGGGTCGGTGAGGAGGGTGGTGAGGTCGAACGGGTCCACGCCGTTCAGGATCCGGACGCCGACGCCGAGCGCGCCGAAGCCGAGACCCGACAGCAGGCCCGCCAGGATCGCGGCGCCGCCGCCGAGGAGGCGTACGGCCACGGTGCCGCCCACCATCAGCAGCAGGGTGATCCCCAGCAGCCACCAGTGGGTGGACATCGGCGCGTGGTGGCCGCCCTCGTGGCCAGCGGCCGTGGCCAGCAGCACCAGCGCGGTGCAGACGACCCCGATCGAGGTCCACTCCTTGCGGCTCAGCCGGATGCCGAGCATCTTCACGCTCAGCACGGCCGTGATCACCAGGTTGGCGCTGATGACCGTCTGGGAGAGGAAGAGGGGCAGCAGCCGGGCGGCCAGGGCCCCGAGTCCGAAGCCCACGAAGTCCAGGATGGTGCCGACGATGAATTCCCAGGTCATCGCCGCTTTTGCGGTGGACGACAGGTTGGGTCCGCCGTGGGCGGTCACCCCGGCGGCGGTCGGGGACATGCGTGCGGCGCGGCGGGAGCCGACGGCTTGCAGCACGGATCCCGTGCCGTAGCAGATGGACGCCGCGACAGCGGTCAGCAGGCCTATGAGCACCAAGGGCTCCGTTCACGTCTGGCAGGTTTTGCGGTACCTCTGCCAGACGTGAGAACGGCCCGGAAAGTTGCTTCCGGAGCTCAGCTCATCGACGCGAGGACGTCCGGGACCTCGTCCACCGAGTCGACGAGCGCGATCCGGGACTCCATCGCCCGGCCGCGCGCCAGTGCCTGGAGCAGCGGCCAGGCCGGGAGGTGCTCGGTCCAGTGGGTGCGGCCGACCAGGATCATCGGGGCCGGCTCTCCCCGGGATTCGTAGTAGTTCGGAGTGGCGTTGTCGAAGATCTCCTGGACCGTGCCCGCCGCGCCGGGCAGGAAGACCACGCCCGCGTCGGAGCGAGCCAGCAGTCCGTCCTCACGGGTGGCGTTCGCGAAATACTTCGCGATGTGTCCCGCGAAGGCGTTCGGCGGCTCGTGCCCGTAGAACCAGGTCGGGATGCCCACCGAGTCCCCGCCGGCGGGGAAGCGCTCGCGTACGGCGAAGGCCGCGCCCGCCCACTCGGACACCGACGGCGCGAAGGAGGGGGCCTTGGCCAGCACCTCCAGGGCCTCCGCGAGCGCCTCGTCCGGGGCCGGCGCCAGGTAGGCACCGAGGTTGGCGGCCTCCATCGCGCCGGGGCCGCCGCCGGTGGCCACCGTCAACCCGGACCGGGTCAGCGCCCTGCCCAGCTCGGCGGCGCCGCAGTAGTGCGTACCGCCGCGGGCCATCGCGTGGCCGCCCATCACGCCCACGACCCGGGCACCGGCGAGGTGCTCGTCGAGGGCGTCGGAGATGGCGTCGTCATGGACGGAGCGGAGCATCGAGGCGAAGACGTCGCCGTCGGACTTGGTCTCCTGGAACCAGGCGTACGCCTCGGCGTCCGGGGTGGCCTCGTACCCGTCGGGCAGCCCGGTGAAGAGCTCCTCCGGCGTGTAGAGCAGACCCCGGTACGGGTTGAACGGCAGGTCCGGTACGGGAGGGAAGACCAGCGCGCCGTCGGCGCGGACCTTCGCCGCCGCGTCGGGCTCCATGGCGCAGCCCAGGAACACGGCCGTCGAGGTGTCGGCTGCGAGCAGCGCGAAGGTCCGATCCAGCAGGTTGACCGACTGGATCCGGTAGCCGCTGAGCGAGCCGCGCGCCACGACCTGGTCGAATTCGGCGAGCGTCTCGATCTCGATGTCTGGGTTGACCATTCGGCCCACCCTAAGGGCTGCTCGCGTCAGCGGGTCAATGCCAGCGACGTCAGCTGCGCCACACCCCAGCTGAGCGGTACGCACACGGCCAGGAGCGCGGTGGCCCGCAGACTCGCGGCGGTGCGCAGCACGTTGGACGGGGCGCCCAGGTCGAGCAGGGCCCTGCGTCCGGGCTCCCGGCCGCGGCGGGCCTCCACCACGGATGTGAGAAGGGTCGCGGCGGCGCACAGGGCCACCAGGCCGACGGCCGGCCAGGTCAGCGGGCCCAGCGGGACGGGCAGACCACCCCGGTCGCGCAGGGCGAACGCGGTCAGGGTGCCCGCGGCTACCGAGCAGAGCACGCCCAGCGGAGGGCCGATCCGGGGGGCCTCCTCCTGGAGGGTCCGCCCGGCCAGCAGCCGCAGCGCTCCCGGGCGCACGGCCTGGACGAGGCTCCCGCAGGCGTAGGCGAGCCCCGGTCCGGCGAGGGCGAGCCCGACCGCGGTCAGCGACCAGCCGATGAGCATCCCGGCGTCGCCCCGGCCGGCGTAGGCCGAGGCCGCGAGCCCGCAGGCGGTCAGCGCGATGCCCCAGGGCAGCCCGGTCTGGGGGGCCAGCGGCGGGTGCGGGCGCAGCGCGAGGGCGGTGGCGGCCGAGGCGGCCAGCGGGATCAGGGCCAGCAGGGTGAGGGCGGCGGCCACCGGCAGCGGCTGGTCCGCGTGGAGCAGCGCGGCCCCGGTTCCGTCGAACGGCAGTCCCGCCAGTTCCCCGCGCAGGTGGAGGAAGACGGCCAGGGCCAGGGCGCTGCCCAGGGCGCAGGCGACGGCGGTGGAGATCGCGGCGGCCAGCATGAGCCGAACGGGTCCCAGCCCGGCGGCGTCGAGTCCCTCGCGGGGCTGGGTCGCGGGGTCGGCCCGAGCCACGACGACGGCGAAGTGGACGGTGACGGCCAGCGGGATCAGGGCCCACAGCAGGCGAGGGAACGATCCGGCGGGCCGGGCCACGGCCCCGGCGAGTACATAGAGGAGCAGGAAACCGGTTCCGGCCGAGGCCGCGGCGACGAGGAGCCGCCGCAGCTGGACGAACGGCCGGGAACCGCGGGCTAGGCGGAGAGCGAGCACGCGGCTTGGTCCTCCGTGGTGTCGGCGACGGGGGAGGCGGCGGCCGCGGCCCCCGCGAGGCGGCCGTCGAGCAGGGCGATCCGACGGTCCGCGACGGCCGCGGTGGCCTCGTCGTGGGTGGCCAGCAGCACGGTGATGTCGTGGGAGCGGGCCGCGGTGGTCAGCGTACGCAGCAGCAGGGCCCGCTCGGTGCGGTGCAGCGGGGCGGTGGGCTCGTCGGCGAAGATCACCGCGGGCTCGTTGACCAGGGCCCGGGCGAGCGCGACCCTCTGCGATTCGGCACGGGTCAGCGCGCCGGGGCGCTTGCGGGCGAGACCCGCGATGTCGAGCCGGTCCAGCCATTCGCAGGCGGCCTTGCGGGCGCTGCGGTGGGAGGCCCCGGCGAGCAACAGGGGCAGGGCCGCGTTCTCCCAGGCCTTCAGCTCGGGCAGCAGTTGGGGCTCGTGGCCGATCCAGCCGAACCGGTCGCGGCGCAGCCGTTCGCGGATGAGCGCGCCCATGGTGTGCACGGGGACGCTGTTGAACCAGACCTCGCCCTGCTGGGGCCGCAGCTGCCCGGACAGGCAGCGGAGCAGGGTGGTCTTGCCGCAGCCGCGGGGGCCGGTCAGGGCGAGGATCTCGCCCTGGCGGACACCGACGGAGACGTCGACGAGGGCGGGGGAGCCGTCGTGGGAGTAGTGAAGGGACCGAGCCCACAGGACGTCATTGTCAGGCGGGGCATTGTCCGGTGGAGCCACCATGGCGTACACCTCCGTCCGAGGGAACGAAGCGGAACCGGTCGAAGTCACTGGCGCCGCACTGAGATGTAAAGAGATGAACGTCTTGGATGGTGACAGCACACGGCCCGGACCCCCACGTTCTCACTCGAACGGAGGATCCGGGCCGCGTGGTCGGACCATTGGAGCCGGGGCGGTCTAAGTCCCGGTTACAGCTTGGTCCACGCCTCGGTGAGCACCGAGCGCAGGATGCCTTCGATCTCGTCGAAGGTGCCCTGGTCGGCGATCAGCGGCGGCGCGAGCTGGATGACCGGGTCACCGCGGTCGTCGGCCCGGCAGTAGAGGCCGTTCTCGAAGAGCGCCTTGGAGAGGAAGCCGTAGAGCACGCGCTCCGTCTCCTCGTCCGTGAAGGACTCCTTGGTGACCTTGTCCTTGACGAGCTCGATGCCGTAGAAGTAGCCGTTGCCGCGGACGTCGCCGACGATCGGCAGGTCGTGCAGCTTCTTCAGCGTCGAGAAGAAGGCGCCCTCGTTGTCCAGCACGTGCTGGTTGAGGCCTTCCTTGTCGAAGATGTCGAGGTTGGCCAGCGCGACGGCGGAGGAGACCGGGTGGCCGCCGAAGGTGTAGCCGTGCAGGAAGGTGTTGTCACCCTTGTAGAACGGCTCCGCGAGGCGGTCCGAGATGATGCAGGCGCCGATCGGGGAGTAGCCCGAGGTCATGCCCTTGGCGCAGGTGATCATGTCCGGCACGTAGTCGAACTTGTCGCAGGCGAACATCGTGCCCAGACGGCCGAACGCACAGATCGTCTCGTCGGAGACGAGCAGGACGTCGTACTCGTCGCAGATCTCGCGGACCCGCTGGAAGTACCCGGGCGGCGGCGGGAAACAGCCACCGGCGTTCTGCACCGGCTCCAGGAAGACGGCGGCGACGGTGTCGGCGCCCTCGAAGAGGATCTCCTGCTCGATCTGGTCGGCGCACCAGCGGCCGTAGGCCTCGGGGTCGTCGCCGTAGATCGGGGCGCGGTAGATGTTGGTGTTCGGCACCTTGTGCGCGCCGGGGACCAGCGGTTCGAAGGGGGCCTTCAGGGCCGGCAGACCGGTGATCGACAGGGCGCCCTGCGGGGTGCCGTGGTAGGCGACCGCACGCGAGATGACCTTGTACTTGGTGTGCTTGCCCTGGAGCTTGAAGTACTGCTTGGCGAGCTTCCACGCGGTCTCGACGGCCTCGCCGCCACCGGTGGTGAAGAAGACCTTGTTCAGGTCGCCCGGCGCGTAGTGGGCGAGGCGCTCGGCGAGCTCGACGGCCTTGGGGTGCGCGTACGACCAGATCGGGAAGAACGCGAGTTCCTGGGCCTGCTTGTAGGCGACCTCGGCCAGTTCCTTGCGGCCGTGACCGGCGTTGACCACGAAGAGGCCGGCGAGCCCGTCGAGGTAGCGCTTGCCCTTGTCGTCCCAGATGTAGGTGCCCTCACCACGCACGATGGTGGGGACGGGGGAGTTCTCGTACGACGACATGCGGGTGAAGTGCATCCACAGGTGGTCGTACGCGGTCTTGGAGAGGTCCTGGCTCACGGGCTATCGAGTTCCCCACATGTAGGTCTGCTTCTTCAGCTTCAGATAAACGAAGCTTTCGGTTGATCGCACGCCGGGGAGCGTGCGGATCTTCTTGTTGATCGTTTCGAGCAGGTGGTCGTCGTCCTCGCAGACGATCTCCACCATCAGGTCGAACGACCCTGCGGTCATGACCACGTATTCGCACTCGGCCATGGCGGTCAGCGCGTCGGCCACCGGGTCGAGGTCGCCCTCGACGTTGATGCCGACCATGGCCTGGCGTCGCAGGCCCACGGTGAGCGGGTCGGTGACGGCGACGATCTGCATGACGCCCTGGTCGAGCAGTTTCTGCACCCGCTGGCGCACGGCCGCCTCGGAGAGGCCCACGGCCTTGCCGATCGACGCATAGGGACGGCGACCGTCCTCCTGCAGTTGCTCGATGATCGCCAGGGACACAGCATCGACCGAAGGGGACGGTTGTCTGTTCCTGGAATCTGCGCTTCGACTGACCACGACCTCACTGTGCACGAGGGTCGTCTGTTCCGCAAGACGGAATCGATGAAATCCGTTGTTTGACGACTCCGATCTCACTGATTTCGTAGGTGGTGGCGTCCGGGTCTGTCGAAAGCCTCCGCCGAGGGGCTAGGCTTTGGTAAACGTCTCAATCGTTGGACATGTGATCAGGAGTGTGGCTGTAGTGACCACCGAACTGCGTCGTCTGCGCAACTACATCGGCGGGGAGTTCAAGGACGCCGCCGACGGGCGGACCACCGAGGTGGTCAACCCCGCCACCGGCGAGGTGTACGCCACCGCCCCGCTCTCGGGCCAGGCCGATGTGGATGCCGCCATGGCCGCTGCCGCGGCCGCCTTCCCGGGCTGGCGCGACACCACCCCCTCGGAGCGCCAGAAGGCCCTGCTGAAGATCGCGGACGCCTTCGAGGCGCGCGCGGACGAGCTCGTCGCCGCCGAGTCGGAGAACACCGGCAAGCCGCTGGCCCTCACGGCCAGTGAGGAGCTGCCCCCGATGGTGGACCAGATCCGCTTCTTCGCGGGTGCCGCCCGGCTCCTGGAGGGCCGCTCGGCCGGCGAGTACATGGAGGGGATGACCTCGATCATCCGCCGTGAGCCGGTCGGCGTCTGCGCCCAGGTCGCGCCGTGGAACTACCCGATGATGATGGCCGTGTGGAAGTTCGCCCCGGCCATCGCGGCGGGCAACACCGTCGTGCTCAAGCCCTCGGACACCACCCCGGCCTCCACCGTGCTGATGGCGGAGATCATCGACTCGGTGCTGCCCAAGGGCGTCTTCAACGTCATCTGCGGTGACCGCGAGACCGGCAAGGCCATGGTCGAGCACTCCACCCCGGCGATGGCCTCCATCACCGGCTCGGTGCGCGCGGGCATGCAGGTCGCCGAGAGCGCCTCCAAGGACGTCAAGCGCGTCCACCTGGAGCTCGGTGGCAAGGCCCCGGTCGTGGTCTTCGAGGACGCCGACATCGCCAAGGCCGTCGAGGACATCGCGGTCGCCGGCTACTTCAACGCCGGCCAGGACTGCACCGCCGCCACCCGCGTGCTCGTGCACGAGTCGATCCACGACGAGTTCGTGGCCGCGCTCGCCAAGGCCGCCACGGACACGAAGACCGGTCAGCCGGACGACGAGGACGTGCTGTACGGCCCGCTGAACAACCCGAACCAGCTCAAGCAGGTCGCGGGCTTCATCGAGCGCCTCCCCGCCCACGCCAAGGTCGAGGCGGGTGGCCACCAGGTCGGCGAGAAGGGCTACTTCTACGCCCCGACCGTGGTCTCCGGCCTCAAGCAGGACGACGAGATCATCCAGAACGAGGTCTTCGGCCCCGTCATCACCGTCCAGTCCTTCACGAACGAGGGTCAGGCCCTGGAGTACGCGAACGGTGTCGAGTTCGCCCTCGCCTCCTCCGTGTGGACCAAGGACCACGGCCGCGCGATGCGGATGTCCAAGAACCTCGACTTCGGCTGCGTGTGGATCAACACCCACATCCCGCTCGTCGCCGAGATGCCGCACGGTGGCTTCAAGAAGTCCGGCTACGGCAAGGACCTCTCCGCCTACGGCTTCGAGGACTACACGCGCATCAAGCACGTGATGACCTCGCTCGACGGCTGATCGGCCGCATCGATCACAGCACAGCGTTGACGGGGCGGGCAGTAGACAACATGTCTATTGCCCGCCCCCTCGCGTTCGCCGAGGCTGTGCCCATGCCTGAACTCGCCTTCTCCCGCCGTTCTGCGCTGTACGGCCTCGGTGCCGCGGGCCTGTCGGCCGCCCTCGCCGGCTGCGGCGTGCCCGCCGCCTACGTTCCCGAGGAAGGGCGCGAGGCTCCGGACCGTTCCGAGCGGGACCGCAGCGTCGTCTTCTCCAACTGGCCGCTGTACATCGACACCGACGAGGAGGACGAGGAGCGCCGTCCGACGCTGGAGGCCTTCTCGGAGCGGACCGGGATCGAGGTCCGGTACACCGAGGAGATCAACGACAACGACGAGTTCTTCGGCAAGGTCAGTCCGGCCCTGATGAACCGGCAGGAGACCGGCCACGACCTGATCGTGGTCAGCGACTGGATGGCCGCCCGCTTCGTCCACCTGGGCTGGGCCCAGAAGCTGGACCGGTCGGCCCAGCCCAACGTGACCCGCCACCTCGACCCGCAACTGCGTTCCCCCGCCTTCGACGAGGGCCGACTGCACACCGTGCCCTGGCAGTCGGGGATCACCGGGATCGCCTACAACCGCAAGGCCCTGGGCCGGGAGATCAAGTCGGTCAAGGACCTGTGGCAGCCGGACCTGGCGGGCAAGGTGACCCTCTTCTCCGGCCTCGACGAGTCCTTCGCCCTGCTGATGCAGGGCAACGGTGTGGACGTCACCCGCTGGACCGAGTCCGACTTCCACCGGATGTGCGACCAGGTCGAGAACATGGTGAAGAAGAAGCACATCCGCCGCTTCACCGGCAACGACTACACCTCCGATCTGAGCAAGGGCGATGTCCTCGCCTGCCAGGCCTACTCCGGTGACGCCATCCAGCTCCAGGCCGACAACCCGGACATCGAGTTCGTCGTCCCCGAGGAAGGGGCCGAACTCTGGGCGGAGAGCCTGCTCGTCCCCAACCTGGCCCGGCACAAGGCCAATGCCGAAGCCCTCATCGACTACTACTACGCCCCCGAGGTGGCAGCCTCCCTCGCCGCCTCCGTCAACTACGTGTGCCCCGTCCCCGCCGCCCGCGAGGTCCTGGCAGCCTCCGACGACCAGGAGACCGCCGAACTCGCCGAGAACCCGCTGATCTTCCCGGACGACGACATGCGCAAGCGGCTGGTCGTGGCCCGGGACATCTCCTCGGCCGAGCGCCGGTCCCTCGCCAAGCGCTGGAACGCGATCGTCGGCCTCTGACCGAGCGTCGGACGGTGGTGTTGAACACGTTCAGCAATTTGAATGAACGTGTTCAAAAACAGGCGTAGGCTTCCTTCCATGAGCGAGAGAAGCGCCCTTCAGCGGCGGATCCGTGCCTGGTTGACCCTGTTCCTGATCTGCCTGGTGCTCAGCGGCCTCACAGCCTTCCCCCTGGTCAGCGAGCTCCGCTGGGCCAACGCCCTGATCGACCACGAGTGGCTGCGACGGGTGGGCGACGGACTGGAGCGGGCCGACGCCGACTACCCCTTCCTCCTCTACGGAACCGACTGGCTCGCCTTCGCCCACCTCGTCATCGCCGTCTTCTTCTACGGGGTCCACCGCGACCCGGTACGCAACATCTGGATCGTCGAAGCCGGCATGATCGCCTGCGCCGGAGTGATACCGCTGGCCCTGATATGCGGCCCGATCCGGGGCATCCCCTTCTGGTGGAGCGTCATCGACATGTCGTTCGGCGTCTTCGGGGTGATCCCCCTGCTGGTGCTCCGCCGCATGATCAAGCGACTTGAGGCCATGCCCGCTTGACGCCTACTCGGCGAAGGCCGCCAGCAGGATGTTCAAGGGCAACGGGTTCGTGTCCTCGCCCTTGGCGTTCGTGGAGTTGACCGAGTAGACCAAGGTGCGGGACAGGTCCCGGGTCGCACCCATGCCGGTGTTGTACCCGTACCGGCCACCGGACTTGCCCCACACCACCGTGCCGTCCGGCAGGGCGATCCTGGACAGTCCCGCGGTCATCGTGGCGCGCTTCCCGTCCTCGACGTCCTTCACCGCGGGCACCGTGAACATCTCTTCCAGCTGGGCCGCCGGCACGACCCGCCCGCTGAACAGAGCCGTGGTGAACCGCTCCAGATCCGCCGTGGTCGAGATGATGTCCCCCGCCGCCCAGCGGTCCGAGGAGTTCCACTCGGTCACGTCCCGCAGCTCCCGGGAGCCGTCCGCCCGGGCTATCGCCTGGTACCCACGGTTGTGCGGACCGTGGATCCTCGTCTGCGTCCGGGACGGGAAGGAGGTCTGACGCAGACCGAGCGGCCGCAGGATCCGCCGGCCGACCGCCTCCTCGTACGAGGTACCCGTCACCTTCTCGACGAGCACGCCCAGCACGGTGTAGTTGATGTTCAGATAGTGCTGAGCCGTGCCCGGGGCGAACTCCCGCTCCTTCGCCAGGGCATCGGCGATCTGGTCGTGCGGGTCGGTCACATCGAAGCGGTGCTCCCACTGCGCCTCGAACGAGTCGCCCGGGCCGTCCGCCGCCGGTATCCCGCTGGTGTGGTTGAGCAACTGCCGCACGGTGACCGCACCGTAGGAATCGGGCACGGTGCCGGGCAGGTACCACCGGACCGGCCGGTCCAGGTCCACCCGGCCCTCGGCCGCCAGCTGGAGCACCACCGCCGCGGTGAAGGTCTTGGTCACCGACCCCGCCCGGAACCTCCCCTCCTCGACGGCCGCCCGTCCCGTGACGATGTCCGCCACACCGGAACTGCCCCGCCAGCTACCGCTCGTCCCCCCGACGCGGACCAGCGCGGCGGTCGCGTCCCTGTGCTCCGCCCCCAGACCGGCGATCGCCCGCTCCAGCACCGCGGCATTCGGCGGGGCGGAGACGAGGGGCGCCGTGGCCCCCGCCGGGACGGGTACCGGAGCCGCGTGCGCGATGACCGGTCCGGACGCGATGCCCAGAACCAGAGCGGCGGCGATCAATGTGCGCGTGCGAGCCT
Organism: Streptomyces sp. BF23-19; assembly: GCF_041106355.1. Taxonomy (NCBI): domain Bacteria; kingdom Bacillati; phylum Actinomycetota; class Actinomycetes; order Kitasatosporales; family Streptomycetaceae; genus Streptomyces; species Streptomyces sp. BF23-19. The sequence continues at coordinate 62,640 of NZ_JBGBPT010000020.1, forward strand.
TCATGGCGAATCCCCCTGTGAGTTCACCGGGCCACCAGCGGCCCGGACAACTCAATGCTCCAGCTCGGAGGGGTCGTTGCGGATCACCTACGAGAGGGGTCTTCACCGGTACGACAACTCACCGGCGCGAGGGATACGACACGCCGTCCCCTCACTCTCCGGAGGGAGTGCCCGCCGCGATCAGGCCCGTCTCGTACGCGCAGATCACCGCCTGGATCCGGTCCCGCAGCCCCAGCTTCGCCAGCACGTTCCCCACATGCGACTTCACCGTGTGCTCGCTCACCACCAGCGCCGCCGCTATCTCCGCGTTCGACAGCCCCCGCCCCAGATGCAGCAGGGTCTCCCGCTCCCGCGCCGTCAGCACCTCCAGCCGGTCCGCCGGCAGCTCGTTGCGCGCCGCGGCTCCCGTCACCGCCGTGTACTCCTCGATCAGCCGCCGCGCCACCGAGGGGGCCAGCAGCGACTCGCCGGCCGCCACCACCCGTACCGCGTGCACCAGGTCGTCCCGCCGCACGTCCTTCAGCAGGAACCCGCTCGCGCCCGCGTGCAACGCCTCGTACACGTACTCGTCCGAGTCGAAGGTCGTCAGCATCACCGTGCGGCACGCGCTCCCGGCGGAGATCGCCCGGCACGCCTCGATCCCGTCCAGCACCGGCATCCGGATGTCCAGCAGCGCCACGTCCGGCGCGAGCCGGTCCACCGCCGCGACCGCCGCCGCCCCGTCCCCGACCTCCGCCACGACCTCGATGTCCTCCTGGACGTCCAGGATCATCGCGAACCCGCTGCGCACCAGCTCCTGGTCGTCGGCCACCACCACACGGATCGTCAATTCCCCACCTCCAGCGGCGAGGTTACAAGGGACACCCGCACCGCATACCCGACCCCGCCCGGCCCCGGACCGCACTCGGCCGTTCCGCCGTGCGCCGCCGCCCGCTCGCGGATGCCGATCAGCCCGTGCCCGCCCGAGGCACCACCGGGCCCCCGACCGTCGTCCGTGACCGTCACCGTGAGCGTCCCCGGCCCGTACGCCAGCGTCACGTCCGCCGCCGCGGCCCCGGCGTGCCGCACCACGTTGGTCAGGGCCTCCTGCACCACCCGGTGCACGGTCGCCTCCAGAGCGGCCGGCAGCTCGCGCACCGCGCCCGTCCGCTCGTACGACACCCGCAGCCCGCCGGCCCGCACCCGGTCCACCAACTCCGTCAGCCCGGCGATCCCCGGCTGCGGGCTCCGGGGCGCGGCCCCGTCGGTGCGCAGCACACCCAGCATCGCGCGCAGCTGCGCCATCGCGTCCCGACCCGTCTCCGCGATCGCCTCGAAGGCGGCCTCGGCCCGCTCCGGCGCCCTGCGCACGGCCACCGGACCGGCCTCCGCCTGCACGATCATGATGCTGACCGCGTGCGAGAGGACGTCGTGCATCTCCCGGGCGATCCTGGCCCGTTCGCGTGCGGCGGCCTGCTCCGCCTCGATCCGGTTGGCCCGCTCCAGTTCGGCGGCGCGCGCCTCCACGGCCGCCGTGTACGCCTGCCGCGTGTACTGGAGCCGGCCCAGGGCGTAGGCCGCCGCCGAGACGAAGAGCGTGAACAGCAGCTCCCGCGCCGTCCCCGTCTCCCAGCCCACCGACAGGGCGACCACCACCACGCTGGCCAGTCCCGCGGTCGCCCGGACCCGTGGGGCGCACTGCAGGGCGACCGTGTAGAAGGCGATGAGGCCCGCGTACGGCAGCGGCTGGCCCGGCCCGTCGAGCGTGACCTTGTAGATCCCCCCGAGGACCAGGATCGCCACCAGTACGCCCACCGGTGCCCGGCGCCGCCAGATCAAGGGCAGCACGGCGGCCGTGGTCATCGCGTACGAGGCCCAGGTCACGGGAGGGAGGTCGGGCGACCGGGGCACGACGAACGGCATCGTGACGGCCGCCTGCACCAGCAGCGTCAGCCCCAGGTCCTGCCGGCGGGCATCCGCGTTCCGGACCCGCTCGCCGAGGGCCCGTATCACCGCCCGAGCCCGGCCCGTACGGCCGTCAGCGCGTCCAGCCGGTTCGTGGTGATCGAGTCGACCCCCGCCGCGACGAGGCCCTTCATCGTCCGCCTGGTGTCGGCGGTCCAGGCCGACACCAGCAGGCCGTCCCGGTGGAGCGCGTCCACCAGCTCCCGGCTCACCAGCCCGAAGCGGTAGTTGAGCCAGCGCGGCGCCATGGCGTCGACCAGTGCCCGCCGCGGCGGCGAGAGGGAGGTCCAGGTCAGCGCGATCTCCGCGCCCGGATCGGCGGCGCGGACCGCCAGCATGGTGTTCGGGCCCCCGCAGTAGTACGTGCGCTCGCGCGCCCCGCACTCGCGGACCTCGCCCGCGACGATGCGTACCGCTTCGGGTGTGGCGCCGGGCAGGTCGAGCATCAGCCGGCCCGACCCGGCGGCCGTCAGGGCGTCGCGCAGCGTGGGGACTCCGCCCAGCGTCAGCCCCTTCAGCTGTGGGGCCGTGACGTCGTCGAGGCGTACGTCGTGGCCCCACAACCGCTGGAGCGTGTCGTCGTGGAGCAGGACCGGCACCCCGTCCCGGGTCAGCCGTACGTCGATCTCGACGGCGTCCGCCCCGCGCGCGAACGCGGACCGGATCGAGGCCAGGGTGTTCTCACGGACACGGTAGGGATCGCCGCGGTGGCCGACGGCAGTCAGAGTGCTCATGTCCCCATTCTCAGGGGCGCAGTTGCCGGGGAGGCGTCAGCGCGCGAGCCATTCGGCGGTGTACGTGTCGATCTCCGCGGTCAGCTTCGCCTTGCCGGCCGGGTCCAGGAAGGAGGCCTCGACGGCGTTCTTGGCGAGCTGCGCGAGCCCGCGCTCGTCGAGGTCGAGGAGGCGGGCGGCCACCGCGTACTCGTTGTTGAGGTCGGAGCCGAACATCGGCGGGTCGTCGCTGTTGATGGTGACGAGCACGCCCGCCGCGACCATCTCCTTGACCGGGTGCAGGTCGAGGTCGGTCACCGCGCGGGTGGCGATGTTGGAGGTCGGGCAGACCTCCAGCGCGATCCGGTGCTCGGCGAGGTACGCGAGCAGCTCCGGGTCCTGGGTGGCGCTGGTGCCGTGGCCGATGCGCTCGGCGCCGAGGTCGCGGATGGCGTCCCAGATCGTCTCGGGGCCGGTGGTCTCGCCGGCGTGCGGGACGCTGCGCAGACCGGCGGCGCGGGCGGCGTCGAAGTACGGCTTGAACTGCGGGCGCGGGACGCCGATCTCGGGGCCGCCGAGGCCGAAGGAGACCAGGCCCTCGGGGCGCAGGTCGACGGCGAGCCGGGCGGTCTCGGCGGCTGCCTCCAGGCCGGCCTCGCCGGGGATGTCGAAGCACCAGCGCAGGATGACGCCGAGTTCGGTCTCGGCCGCCCGGCGGGCGTCCTCGATGGCCTCCATGAAGGCCTTCTCGTCGATGCCGCGACGGGTGGAGGAGTACGGGGTGATGGTCAGCTCGGCGTAGCGGATGTTCTGCCGGGCCATGTCGCGGGCGACTTCGAAGGTGAGGGTGCGCACGTCGTCCGGGGTGCGGACCAGGTCGACCACCGACAGGTAGACCTCGATGAAGTGCGCGAAGTCGGTGAAGGTGAAGTAGTCGGCGATGGCCTCGGGGTCGGTGGGGACCTTCGAGTCGGGGTGCCGGGAGGCGAGCTCGGCCACGATGCGCGGGGATGCCGAGCCGACGTGGTGGACGTGGAGTTCGGCCTTGGGCAGCCCCGCGATGAAGGGGTGCAGGTCGGTCATGCGGGTGCCTCCGGGAGGACGCTGGTGCGGGCGGGTCGGGATTCATCGTAGGCACGCCCGTGACTGTCGGTGGCAGCGCTTAGCATGGCTGTACGAGAGGGGGGCGCCGTATGACCGACAGCAGTCCCGAGCCGCGAGACCCGTGGGCGCCGCTGGAGCGGCCGGCGGTCGAGCTGGGCAAGTCGCAGGGCGGGCAGGGCACACCGGGCGTGTCTGGCCCGCCGTCCGTGCACGATCAGCCGACGCTCGCCGGGATGCCGGGCGACCAGTTCCCCCCGTCCGCCCAGGCCCCGGCCCAGATACCGACGCCGACCCCGCCCCCGATGACCGGACCACCCGCGTCCGCGGCGTACGGGTACCCGGCCCAGCCCGGCTACGGGTTCCCCGGCGACGCGGGATACCCCGCGCAGTCCGGACAGCAGGGATATCCCGGATACCCCGGATACCCCGGATACCCCGGATATCCGGGATACCAGGGGTACCCCGGCCAGGGTGCGTATCCGCCCTACGGGGTGCAGCGCAGCAACGGCTTCGGCGTCGCGGCGCTCGTCCTCGGGATCCTCGCGGTCGTCGGCTGCATCACGAGCTTCTTCGCGCTGGCGCTCGGCATAGCGGCCGTCGTCTTCGGCGTCCTGGGCCGCGGCAAGGCGCGCCGCGGCGAGGCGGACAACGGCGGGATGGCGCTCGCCGGCATCATCCTGGGCGCGATCGGCATCGTGCTGGGCGCCGTGATGGTCGCGATCGTGTTCGCGGGCTTCATGGAGCGGGGGTCGGGAGACGACTCGCCCTATGAAAGCCCCTACGACAACTCCCAGGTGCGCGAGAAGGTCTGACCGGGCCGTCTCAGGAGGCCCACGGCCAGTCGGCGGCACGGCCGGACTCGATCAGGGACACCATGCGGAAGGCTCCGTCGGTGAGCCCGCCGAAGGTGTGCCGGTTCGCGGTACCGGAGGGCGCGTGCCCGACCCGGTGACCGGCCAGGTTCCAGGTGTAGACCGGAACCGAGGCCGGCACCTCGGCGGTCGGATCGCCGCCGTGGCCCCACGCGGCGACCTGCTCGTCCGTGACGATCAACACCCGGTCGTGACCGTCGTAGTGCTCCTTCACCGCCTTGGCCGTATAGGTCCCGCCGAGGTCCCCGAACCGCTCCAGCACCTTGAGCACCGACTCGCCGCGGTGGTACCGGACCGCCTCGCTGGACGTACCGAACTGCACCAGATCGGCCTGCTCGGCCCGCAACGCCAGCGCCGTACCGAAGACGGCCGCGGCGTCCGCCCGGTTGAGCTCGGAGCGGTCCGACAGCCGGGACCACATCGACCCGGACCGGTCGACGAGGACCAGCGTCCGGCCCGGCAGCGCCGGTACGTTGGACAGCGAGTGGCCGAGCGCCTGCTCCAGCGGATACGACCAACGCAGCGAGGACGCGTGCTGATAGGCGGCCAGATAGCGGAAGGGGAACTGCCGGGACCGGGCGACGACCTCCGGGTCGGAGATCCTCCCCGCGACCTGCGCGGCCACCGCGTCCGAGACCTCCGCCCGGTCGAAGTTGCGCAGGTTGCGCAGCAACGCCATCGCACCCATGGACGGGATGACCGCCTCCCAGGCGGCCGCGTCCATCGGCCCCCGCAGCCAGCCGGCCAGCGACTCCCAGGTCATGCCCGCCGCAGCGAGCCGCTCGGCCCCGTCCGGGGCGAGGACCACGGCACGTCGTTCGGCGACCGGCAGCTCCATCAACGCCCGGTGGGCGACCAGGGTGCGGCTGCCCGCCGGGACCCGCGCGTCCTGCGGATTGTGCCTGCGGTCGAGGGCGTGGCGGAACAGCTCGCCCTGCCACGGCTTGGCCGGGTCGGGAGAGGCGTGCACGAGGTTGAGGACGTCACCGAAGCGGTAGGCCTTGGACTCGGTGTCGTACTTCAGGAGCGAGGTGGCGCAGTAGAGCCGGCGTACCGCGTCGGCGATACCGCGCTTGACGGGCTTGGGCACATTGCGTCCGTACGTCGCCGTCCAGTAGGCCAGCAGCTCACCGGGCTCGTCCGCGCGCCGCAGTACGGAGTCGACCACCTGACGGTTCGAAGGCCCCTCGGTGGCGCCCGCCTCCAGCCGCGCCCGCACGTACTCGGCGGCGCCGACCAGCGAGGCGGTCCGCATGTTCGCGTCCTCGCGGAGCCGGCCCAGCAGACCGGCCGTCCACGCGGGATCCTCGACGGCGAGGGTGCGCACGAGCGCCGCGAACCGGTCGTCGCGCGCCTCGCCGCTCTCGTACGCGGTCCGCTGCGTCACGAAGTTGGCGACGGCGAGCAGGAACAGTTCGGAGCGCGGGTCGCGCAGGTGGCCCGGGCCGCCCTGAGCGGTGCGGGCGGGTCCGGCCGACCGGACCGGCGAAGTGGGCTCGCCGGGCGCCGATTTGGCCGCGCGCAGGTTGAAGCGAGACATGAGAATCCCCCCGAATTCGATGGAAGCGGGGGAGGCGTCGCGTGAGGGATGCCCGAGATCGGGAGTCGGCGGCGGACTTTATGCCCGACGAGCTACCTGGCTGCTCCACCGGCCCGTTCCCTTGCGGGTGACGAGCCGGGTGGGATTCGAACCCACGACCTCCGGGTCCCCAGAAGTAACCGTCGCCTGCGCACCGGGCATCCCCCACGCGGGCCTCCCGAGATCAAGATGGCGGCGGCCTGGGTTCTTTGTGGAAGAAGGAGCCGCAGCCTGCGCACCGGGAGGTGCGTGACGTAGGTGTCCAGAGATCGGAGTCGGCGAAACCACGCGGTGCTCTACCGGCTGAGCTACACCGGCCGGAGCCGGCGACGGGATTCGAACCCGCGGCAGTCGAAGTAGGTCTCGTCTGCGCACCTGGACGGGCATCACGGTAGGGCACCACCCGCGGCGCCCGCCACGCAATACTTCCCGTGCGGGCCCGTGCCTCAGACCTCCGCCGCCGACAGCAGTGTCGCCACCATGACCTGGCCCTCGACGGCGCCCCGCGACAGCGGGACCCAGATGAGCCCCACCATCCGCGGGCAGTCGCACGTGAGGTCCGCGTCGACGCCGAGGACCGGCTCGCCGGGCTCGACCTCCACGCGGAAGCACGAGGTCCGGCCCGACGGGTAGGGCGCTTCGTACGCGTACCGCACTTCCAGGGCGCGCAGGCCGGTCTCCTCGGCGACCTCCCGCCGGACCGCGTCCTCGGGCTCCTCGCCCGTTTCCAGGCCGCCGCCCGGCAGCGTCCAGTACTCCGGCCCGTCGTGCCGCCCCGTCCGCCCCAGGCCGCGCTCGCGGACCATCAGCACGCAGCCGTCCCGGACGATCACGGCGGCGACCCGGCGCCGCTCCGTCATGCCAGACCCTGCCGGAGCTGTTCCCGGGCCTCCATCAGCGCGAAGCCCAGCAGGTTCAGCCCGCGCCAGCGCGCCGGGTCCAGCGTGCGCTCGTCGTCGGCCGCCAGCCCGATGCCCCAGATCCGGTCCATGGGGCTCGCCTCCACCAGCACCCGGTTCCCGGTGCCCAGCAGGTACCCGCTCAGGGCCGGGTCGGAGCCGAACTTGTGCACGCTGCCCTCCACCACCAGGGCGAACCGCTCGCGCTCCCATATCGCGTTGTCGAAGCCGCGCACGAGGCGCCCGACCTTCTTCGCCTGGGCCGGGCTCTCCGCCTCCACCGCCGCCCGCTCCGCCTCGGCGTCGCCGAAGAGCCGGGCCTTGCCGGCCATCATCCAGTGCTCCGCGGTCGCATACCGGACGTCACCGACAGTGAAAGAAGCGGGCCACCACTGGCTCAGGCAGCTGGGACCGAGCCTGCCGTCCGGCTGCGGGCGGTGCCCCCAGAACGGCAGGTACTTCACCCGCTCACCACGGCTGACCTGCTTGATCAGTTCGTCGATCATTTCCATGCACGCGAGTCTGGCAGTCGCCACTGACACTTCGTACGGGATTTTCGGTGTGCCTCGACACATGGTCGACCGATTCCGTCGCGTAATCAAAGAGCAACAACGGAATCACTTGGCCGAGGGCATCACCTCTGCCAGGATCGGCACTCAATTCGAGCTGTAGCTCGAACTGTAGCTACGGAGAGCGTGAGAGCGTTATGGGCAACCGCTTCCAGGTCAAAGACCGCTTCGCAGACGGCGCGCAGTACATCGACGGGCACCTGAGGCCCGGCACCTCCGGACAGTCACACACCGTGATCGATCCGGCGACCGGCGACGAGGCCCTGACCTACGAGCTCGCGAGCACCGCGGACGTCGACGAGGCCGTCGCCGCCGCCAAGAGGGCCTTCCCGGGCTGGTCCGGCGCCACCCCCGGCGAGCGTTCGGACGCCCTGCACAAGCTGGCCGCCGTACTGGCCGAGCAGGCGGAGGACTTCGCGTACGCCGAGTCCCTGCAGTGCGGCAAGCCGATCAAGCTGTCCACGGAGTTCGACGTACCGGGGACCATCGACAACACCGCCTTCTTCGCGGGCGCGGCCCGCCACCTCCAGGGTCAGGCGGCCGCCGAGTACTCGGGCGACCACACCTCCTACGTACGCCGCGAGGCCATCGGGGTCGTCGGCTCGATCGCGCCCTGGAACTATCCGCTCCAGATGGCCGCCTGGAAGATCCTTCCGGCGATCGCCGCGGGCAACACGATCGTCCTCAAGCCCGCCGAGCTGACCCCGCTGACCTCCTTGATGTTCGCGCAGGCGGCCAAGGACGCGGGCCTGCCCGACGGCGTGATCAACATCGTCACCGGCGCCGGCCGCGAAGCCGGAGAGCACCTGGTGGGCCACCCCGACGTGGTGATGACCTCCTTCACCGGCTCCACCGCCGTCGGCAAGCGGGTCGCCGAGATCGCCACCGCCACCGTCAAGCGGCTCCACCTGGAGCTCGGCGGCAAGGCCCCCTTCCTCGTCTTCGACGACGCCGACCTGGAGGCCGCCGCGCACGGCGCCGTCGCCGCCTCCCTCATCAACACCGGCCAGGACTGCACGGCCGCCACCCGTGCCTACGTCCAGCGCCCTCTGCACGACGCCTTCGTCGCCCGGGTGGCCGAGCTGATGGAGAGCGTCCGCCTCGGCGACCCCTTCGCGCCCACCACCGACCTCGGCCCGCTGGTCTCGCACGCCCAGCGCGACCGGGTCGCCGCCTTCGTCGACCGGGCCCGCGGCTACGCCACCGTCGTCACCGGCGGCGAGATCCCGGCCGGCGACCTGGCCGAGGGCGCGTACTACCGGCCCACCCTCATCGCCGGCGCGGCCCAGGACAGCGAGGTCGTCCAGTCCGAGATCTTCGGTCCGGTCCTCGTCGTCCTGCCCTTCGACACCGACGACGAGGGCATCGCGCTGGCCAACGACACCCCGTACGGACTCGCGGCCTCCGCCTGGAGCCGTGACCTCTATCGGGCGAACCGGGCCACCCGCGAGATCAAGGCGGGCTGCGTCTGGATCAACGACCACATTCCGATCATCAGCGAGATGCCCCACGGGGGCTACAAGGCCAGCGGCTTCGGAAAGGACATGTCGACCTACTCCTTCGAGGAGTACACGCAGGTCAAGCACGTGATGTACGACAACACCGCGGTGGCCGAGAAGGACTGGCACCGCACGATCTTCGGGGACCGTCCGTAACCATCTGCGGCTATCGCCGCGTGGGCCCACCGCCTGACCAGCGGTACACCTCCCGAAAGGGCACAGCGCATGGAGCAGTTCGAGCCCGACCGCCTCTCGGCGGCGCAACTCGCCGCGATGCGGCGCAGCCTCACCAGCGGGCGTGGCGCCCTCACCCGCCGCTCGTTGCTGCGCGCCTCCGGAGTCGGAGCGCTCACCCTCGGAGGGCTGTCCGCCCTCACCGGGTGCGGGATCCCGCCCGCCAAACGTGAGGGCGACGCCGCCGTGGCCTCCGACGACCACTCGGCCCAGGAGAAGGAGATCAACTTCTCCAACTGGACCGAGTACATGGACACCAGCGAGGACGAGAAGAGCCGTCCCACACTGGAGGAGTTCACCAAGCGGACCGGCATCAAGGTCAAGTACACCGAGGACATCAACGACAACGTCGAGTTCTTCGGCAAGATCCGCCCCCAGCTCGCGGCCGGTCAGGACACCGGCCGCGACCTGATCGTCGTCACCGACTGGCTCGCCGCCCGCATCATCCGCCTCGGCTGGGCACAGAAGCTGGACCCCGCACACCTCCCGCACGCCTACGCCAACCTGATCCCGCAGTTCCGCACCCCCGACTGGGACCCGGGACGGTCCTACAGCTACCCCTGGACCGGCATCGACACCGTCATCGCGTACAACGAGAAGGCGACCGGCGGCAAGAAGGTCGACTCCGTCACCCAGCTGCTCGACGACCCCTCCCTCAAGGGCCGCGTCGGCTTCCTCACCGAGATGCGCGACAGCGTCGGCATGACCCTGCTCGACCAGGGCAAGGACCCGGCGACCTTCACCACCGCCGACTTCGACGAGGCCATCGGCCGGCTCCAGAAGGGCGTGGACAAGAACCAGATCCGCCGCTTCACCGGCAACGACTACACGTCCGACCTGGACAAGGGCGACCTCGCCGCCTGCCTCGCCTGGGCCGGGGACATCATCCAGCTCCAGGCCGGCAACCCGGACATCAAGTACGCCATCCCCGCCCCCGGATACATCACCTCCAGCGACAACCTGCTGGTCCCCGCCAAGGCCCGGCACAAGGCCAACGCGGAGAAGCTGATCGACTTCTACTACGAGCCCGAGATCGCCGCCCAGCTGGCCGCGTACATCAGCTACGTCTGCCCGGTCGAGGGCGTCAAGGACGAACTGGCCAAGATCGATCCCGAGCTCGCGGACAACCCCCTGATCGTCCCGGACAAGGCGATGGCCGCCAAGGCCCACGCCTTCCGTTCCCTCACCAGCGAGGAAGAGACGGCGTACGAGGAGAAGTTCGCCAAGCTCATCGGCGCCTGACGCACGCCTTGCGGCGAGCCGATCCCGCCGGACCGCGACCCCGACCGCCGGATCCGTCCGGCGGCGGCGCGGCCCGCCCGACCGGCTCCGCCGAGCCTTCGCCCCCTTGCCCCACCCAACCCCGGGACCATCCATGACTGACAAGACCGCGGGCGGCGACGTCCGCCTCTCCGGGATCAGCAAGCACTACGGCACCTTCACCGCCGTGCACCCGCTGGATCTCACCATCCCCCAGGGCTCCTTCTTCGCCCTGCTCGGCGCCTCCGGCTGCGGGAAGACCACCACCCTGCGCATGATCGCCGGCCTGGAGGAACCCTCCACCGGCACCGTGCACCTCGGCGACCGGGACGTCACCGACCTGCAGCCGTACAAGCGCCCGGTCAACACGGTCTTCCAGAGCTACGCGCTCTTCCCGCACCTGAGCATCTTCGAGAACGTCGCCTTCGGGCTGCGCCGCCGCGGCGTGAAGTCGGTCAAGAAGCAGGTGGACGACATGCTGGAGCTGGTCCAGCTCGGCCAGTTCGCCCAGCGCAAGCCGCACCAGCTCTCCGGCGGCCAGCAGCAGCGCGTCGCCGTCGCCCGCGCCCTGATCAACCACCCGCAGGTGCTGCTCCTCGACGAGCCGCTCGGCGCCCTCGACCTCAAGCTGCGCCGCCAGATGCAGCTGGAGCTCAAGCGGATCCAGACCGAGGTCGGCATCACCTTCGTGCACGTCACGCACGACCAGGAGGAGGCCATGACCATGGCCGACACGGTCGCCGTGATGAACGGCGGCCGCGTCGAGCAGCTGGGCGCCCCCGCCGAGCTGTACGAGAACCCGGGCACCACCTTCGTCGCCAACTTCCTCGGCACCTCGAACCTCATCGAGGCCTCGGTGGACTCCGCGGGCTCCGAGGTGGTCGTCTCCGCCTCCGGCACGAAACTCCGGCTGCCCGCCGCCCGCTGCGCGACCACCCCCCGTGCGGGCGGAAAGCTCCTGGTCGGGGTGCGCCCGGAGAAGATCTCCCTGGTCCACGCCGACGAGGAGCACACCATCGCGGCCGGCCGGAACACGATCACCGGCAGGATCGCCGACTCCTCCTTCATCGGCGTCTCCACCCAGTACGTCATCGACAGCCAGGTCTGTCCCGAGCTGGAGGTGTACGCCCAGAACATAGAGCGGGACTCCCGCCTCATACCGGGCGCCGAGGTGATCCTGCACTGGAACCCGGAGCACACCTTCGGCCTCGACGCGGCCCAGGACATCGACGCGGGCATCGAGACGGTGGAGGAGAGCGCATGACGACCACCGCGGCGCCGCCCCAGGCGCCCGCCCCCACCGAGCCCCCGGTGCACAAGCCGTCCCTGCGCAAGCGGCTGATCCCGTACTGGCTGCTGCTCCCCGGCATCCTGTGGCTGCTGGTCTTCTTCGTGCTGCCGATGATCTACCAGGCCTCCACCTCGGTGCAGACCGGCTCCCTCGAAGAGGGCTTCCAGGTCACCTGGCACTTCGGGACCTACTGGGACGCCTTCACCGAGTACTACCCGCAGTTCCTGCGCTCCCTGCTCTACGCGGGCACCGCGACCGCGCTGTGCCTGCTGCTCGGGTACCCGCTGGCCTACCTGATCGCCTTCAAGGCGGGCCGCTGGCGCAACCTGCTGCTGGTCCTGGTCATCGCCCCGTTCTTCACCAGCTTCCTGATCCGCACCCTCGCCTGGAAGACGATCCTGGCCGACGGCGGCCCGGTGGTCGCCGTCCTCAACAGCGTCGGCTTCCTCGACGTCACCAGCTGGCTCGGCATGACCGAGGGGGACCGGGTACTGGCCACGCCGCTCGCGGTGGTCTGCGGTCTGACGTACAACTTCCTCCCCTTCATGATCCTGCCGCTGTACTCCTCGCTGGAGCGCATCGACACCCGCCTCCACGAGGCGGCCGGGGACCTGTACGCCCGCCCCGCCACGGTCTTCCGGAAGGTGACCTTCCCGCTCTCGATGCCGGGCGTGGTCTCCGGAACCCTGCTCACCTTCATCCCGGCGAGCGGCGACTACGTGAACGCCGAACTGCTCGGGTCCACGGACACCCGGATGATCGGCAACGTCATCCAGTCGCAGTACCTGCGGATCCTCGACTACCCGACGGCGGCCGCGCTGTCCTTCATTCTCATGGCGATCGTGCTGATCATGGTCACCATCTACATCCGCCGAGCGGGGACGGAGGACCTGGTCTGATGCGCAATCCCCTCACCTGGCTCCGGCGCAACCTGGTCGTCATCGCGGGCCTCGGCACGCTCGCGTACATGATCCTGCCGAACGTCGTCGTCACCGTCTTCTCCTTCAACAACCCCACCGGGCGGTTCAACTACGCCTGGCAGGAGTTCTCCCTCGACGCGTGGAAGGACCCCTGCGGGGTCGCCGACATGTGCGGGTCGCTGTCCCTCTCGCTCCAGATCGCGCTGTGGTCCACCCTCGTCGCGACCGCCCTGGGCACCGCGATCGCCTTCGCGCTCGTGCGCTACCGCTTCCGGGCGCGCGGCGCGGTCAACTCGCTGATCTTCCTGCCCATGGCCATGCCCGAGATCGTGATGGCGGCCTCGCTGCTCGCGCTCTTCCTCAACATGGGCATCCAGCTGGGCTTCTGGACGATCCTGATAGCCCACATCATGTTCTGCCTCAGCTTCGTCGTCGCCGCCGTCAAGGCGCGTGTCCTGTCCATGGACCCGCGGTTGGAGGAGGCCGCCCGCGACCTCTACGCCGGCCCGGTGCAGACCTTCGTACGGGTCACCCTGCCGATCGCGGCGCCCGGTATCGCGGCGGGCGCGCTGCTCTCCTTCGCGCTCTCCTTCGACGACTTCATCATCACCAACTTCAACTCGGGCAACACCGTCACCTTCCCCATGTTCGTGTGGGGCTCGGCCCAGCGCGGTACGCCCGTGCAGATCAACGTCATCGGTACGGCGATGTTCGTCATCGCGGTGCTGGTGGTCCTGGCCGGCCAGATGGTCGGCAACCGCCGCAAGAAGGCACAACCGAAGTAATTCGGGAAAGCACGTCATCAGTTCCGTAGGGAGTTGGAAGACATGGCCCCAGTCGCCATGCGTAGTGTTGCGAAATCCCTTTCCGAAGCGAAGCCGGTCTCGTACTGGCTGGACGACCCCGGCAAGCCGGCCCCCGAGCCGGCGCTGACCTCCGACGAGCGCTGCGACCTGCTGGTCATCGGCGCCGGCTACAGCGGACTGTGGACCGCGCTGATCGCCAAGGAGCGCGACCCCGGGCGGGACGTCGTACTGATCGAGAGCAAGGAGGCGGGCTGGGCCGCCTCCGGCCGCAACGGCGGATTCTGCGCCGCCTCCCTCACCCACGGCCTCGGCAACGGCATGGCCCGCTGGCCCGGCGAGCTGGCCGAGCTGGAGGAGATGGGCGCCCGCAACCTCGACGCCATCGAGGAGGCCGTCGCCCGCTACGGCATCGACTGCGACTTCGAGCGGACCGGCGAGATCGACGTCGCCACCGAACCGCACCAGGTCGAGGAACTGCGCGAACTGCACGAGGAGGCAATGCGCCTGGGCCTCGCCGACGGCTCCGAGTGGCTGGACGGCGAGGCGGTGCGCGCCGAGGTCGACTCGCCGACCTTCCTCGCGGGCCTCTGGGACCGCGACGGCGTCGCCATGCTCAACCCGGCGAAGCTGGCCTGGGGCCTCAAGCGGGCCTGCCTGGAGCTCGGGGTGCGGATCTACGAGAACACCCGAGGCCTGAAGCTGGCCGCGGCCGGCTCCGGGATGACCGTGACGACCCCCTACGGCACGATCCTCGCGCGCCGGGTCGCCCTCGGCACGAACATCTTCCCCTCGCTGGTCCGTCGGGTCCGCCCGTTCACCGTCCCGGTCTACGACTACGCGCTCATGAGCGAGCCGCTCGACGAGGCCCAGCTGGCCGCGATCGGCTGGAAGCGGCGGCAGGGTCTCGGTGACAGCGCCAACCAGTTCCACTACTTCCGGATCACCCGCGACAACCGGATCCTGTGGGGCGGCTACGACGCGATCTACCCCTACCGGGGGAAGCTCGACTCCGAGTACGACCATCGCCCCGAGACCTACCTCAAGCTCGCGGAGCACTTCTTCACCGCCTTCCCGCAGCTGGAGGGCCTGAAGTTCAGTCACGCCTGGGGCGGCGCGATCGACACCTGCTCGCGCTTCTCCGCCTTCTTCGGCACGGCGCACTCGGGGAAGGTCGCCTACGCGGCCGGCTACACCGGGCTCGGCGTGGGGGCCACCCGGTTCGGGGCGGAGGTGATGCTCGACCTCCTGGACGGGCTCTCCACCGAGCGCACGCGGCTGGAGATGGTGAAGTCCAAGCCGATGCCGTTCCCGCCCGAGCCGTTCGCCTGGACCGGGATCGCGCTCACCAAGTGGTCGCTGGCCCGCGCGGACGCCCGGGGCGGCCACCGGAACCTGTGGCTCAAGGTGATGGACAAGCTCGGCCTCGGCTTCGACAGCTAGGCAGTCTCTTTCGGATCCAGGGGGTGTCCTGCCGATCATGCCGGGCGCGCCCCCGGCGCGAACCGCCCGTCACCGTGTGACCCGATTCACTACTATGGAGTAACGAAACCCGCGTCATACCCGCGCCCGGCTCCGCTCTCTCCCGGTGAGAACCCCTCACCTACAGGGAACGGAGGCCGGGCGATGACGATTCCGGGGGCCAAGACGGCGGTGGAATGGCTGGTATCGGTGGCGCCGGATCCGGACGCCTGCCGGTGGGAGTGGGAGCGCAACCCCCTCGGGGTCGCCCTGCTGCCCGCCGGCCGCCGCTGGGACGTACTGATCCTGCCCGGGGAGCTGGGGCGGCCCACCCTCGACGTGCTCCGCCTGATCCTCGACCGGCCCGGCCCGGTGCTCGCCGATTTCGGCCACTCCCGGCTGGGCTTCTTCGTGCCCGCCGGCACGGCGTCCCGGTGGCTCGGCACCGGTGTACGGGGCGCCGGGCGCGGGAGCTGGATCGTGGTCCCGTATCCCGGTCGGGCGACCGGCGGGGTCCGCTGGCTGGAACTCCCGGACGGCGAGGGGACGCTCACCGACCCGGCCGTGCTGGAGCTCGCGATGCACGAGGCGGCCGCGTGCGTGCTGACGCATGGAGGCCGGAAGTCTTGACAAGGGTATTGGTCTGGACCATCTTGGGCGCCGCTGACCCCCTCCATCCCCCCATGCCCCGGAGGCAGTTGTGCGCAGAGCCCTACCCCTCCTTACGGCCGCCGCCCTCGCGGTGGCCGGCTTCCTCGCCGCGGGCCCGCCCGCCGCGGCGGCCGACGCCGACCTCGTACGCAACGGCGGCTTCGAGGCCGGACTCGACGGCTGGAGCTGCTCCGGCGGCAGCGGAGCCGTCGTCACCACGCCCGTCCACGGCGGAAGTTCCGCCCTGCGGGCCACCCCGGCCGGCCAGGACAACGCCCGCTGCTCCCAGACCGTCACCGTCGAGCCCGACTCGGCGTACACGCTCGGCGCATGGGTGCAGGGCGCGTACGTCTACCTCGGCGCGAGCGGCACCGGCACCACCGACGTGTCGACCTGGACGCAGACGCCCGGAGCGTGGAAGCAGCTGACGACCACCTTCCGCACCGGCCCGTCCACCACCTCGGTGACCGTCTACACCCACGGCTGGTACGGCCAACCCGCCCACCTCACCGACGACCTCACCCTGGTCGGCCCGGACCCCGGCGGTCCCGGCCAACCCCAGCTCCCGGCCGCCCCCACCGGCCTGACCGCCTCCGCCACCTCGTCGACCTCGGTCGCGCTGACCTGGTCGGCGGTGCCGGGCGCCACCTCGTACACCGTCCACCGGGACGGCGCCGCCCCGCTGTCCGTCACCGCCGCCTCGGCGGCCGTGGCCGGCCTCACCGCGGCCATCACCTACACCTTCCGGGTCAGCGCGGTGAACGCGGCGGGCACCTCCCCGCAGAGCGCGCCCGCCACCGCGACCACGCCCGGTGGCGGTGGAGGCGACGGCGGTGGCCTGCCCGCGCACGCGCTCGTCGGCTACCTGCACGCGAGCTTCGCCAACGGCTCCGGCTACGTCCGCATGGCCGACGTGCCCGCCTCCTGGGACGTCATCAACCTGGCCTTCGGTGAACCCACTTCGGTGACCTCGGGCGACATCCGCTTCCGGCTCTGCCCGGTCGCGGAATGCCCGAACGTCGAATCCGAGGCCGAGTTCAAGGCGGCCGTCAAGGCCAAGCAGGCCGCCGGCAAGAAAGTGCTGATCTCGATCGGCGGCCAGAACGGCCAGGTCCAACTCGCGAGCACGGCCGCCCGGGACACCTTCGTCTCCTCCGTCAGCAAGATCATCGACGAGTACGGCCTCAACGGCCTGGACATCGACTTCGAGGGCCACTCCCTGTCCCTGGCCACCGGGGACACCGACTTCCGGGCGCCCACCACCCCGGTGGTCGTGAACCTCATCTCGGCCGTGAAGACCCTGAAGGCCAAGTACGGCCCGGACTTCGTCCTGACCATGGCCCCGGAGACCTTCTTCGTCCAGCTGGGCTACCAGTACTACGGATCCGGCCCCTGGGGCGGCCAGGACCCGCGCGCCGGCGCGTACCTCCCGGTCATCCACGCCCTGCGCGACGACCTCACCCTGCTCCACGTCCAGGACTACAACTCGGGCTCGATCATGGGCCTCGACGACCGGTACCACTCCATGGGCGGCGCGGACTTCCACATCGCGATGACCGACATGCTGCTCACCGGCTTCCCGGTCGCCGGGAACACCGCGCGGGTCTTCCCGGCCCTGCGCCCGGACCAGGTCGCCATCGGCCTGCCGGCCACGACCAACGCGGGCAACGGCCACACCTCGCCCGCGGAGGTGACCAAGGCGCTCAACTGCCTGACGAGGAAGACCGACTGCGGGACCTACCAGCCCCACGGCACCTGGCCGGGCCTGCGCGGCCTGATGACCTGGTCGATCAACTGGGACCGCTTCGGCGGCTGGGAGTTCAGCCGGAACTTCGACGCCTACTTCGGCGGCTGACCCGGTCGGCCCAGGCCACACCGAGCAGCAGGGGCGTGCACATCAGCAGGCTGGCCAGGACGTCCAGCGGCCAGTGCCACCCCCGCAGGACCAGGCCGACGGCCGTCGCCCCCGTGAGGACCAGGGCGGGGGCCGTCGGCCATGCCCGGCGGGTGTACGGGCGCAGGAGCAGGGCCGCGCCGAGGTAGGCGACGGCCGCGGTGGCCGTGTGGCCCGAGGGGAAGTAGCCGGCGGCCCAGGGCTCCAGCGGGCCGGGCCGGGCGGTCCACTCCTTGAACGGGATGACCAGCGCCGGCACCAGGGCCATCGCCAGGCCCGCGGCCCCGGCGGCCAGGGCCCGCCCGCGCCGGGCGGCGTAGGCCATGGCCAGGACGAGGACGGGTACGGCGATCGGGATGTTGCCGAGGTCCGAGAGGCGCTCGGTGACGGAGTCCGGGAGCGTGCGCACCAGGGCGCGGCTCAGCGCGTGGTCCGGGGTCAGCAGCGGGCCGGAGACCAGCACCTGCCAGGTGACCAGGGAGAAGAGGAGGCCGCAGACCGCGGCGATCAGGAGAGGAGTGGCCGGCCGTCCCGGAACAGGGGGGATGGTTCCGGGACGGCCGCCCGGACCGGGTTGCCGAGCGCCCCGGGGGGTTTGGGGCGAACGGCTGTCCGATCGGTGAGGAGTGTGCGCGAACGCATGCCCAGTACGGTGCTGGGGAAGCCCAGTACTGGTGTCGCCCCCGGTTTCCCTGGAGCGGGGTGTCTCACTCATCTGCAGAAACCGTACGGCAGCGAAAGGGGGACCGACAGCAGGATCGCGCTCCCGCCATCGGCCCCCCACAGCTTCTTCACAGCGTCCGCCCGTTACCGCCGGTAGGTGCCGGTTGCAGCGTGCGCACGTTCTAGCCGTTCGATCAGATGGCCGTGCCGATGGCCGCGAACGCGGCCTCGATGAGGTCCAGGCCCTCGTTCAGCAGGTCCTCGCCGATGACGATCGGCGGGAGGAAGCGGAGCACGTTGCCGTAGGTGCCGCAGGTGAGGACGAGCAGGCCCTCGGCGTGGCAGGCCTTGGCGAGCGCGCCGGCCGCCTCCGGGAACGGGGTCTTGGACACCGGGTCCTTGACCAGCTCGATCGCGATCATGGCGCCGCGGCCGCGGATGTCGCCGATGATGTCGTACTTCTCCTGCATGGCCGTCAGGCGGGCCTTCATGACGGACTCGATCTTCTTCGCCGCGGCGTTGAGGTCGAGCTCCTTCATGGTCTCGATGGAGCCGAGCGCACCGGCGCAGGCCACCGGGTTACCGCCGTAGGTACCACCCAGGCCACCCGCGTGCGCGGCGTCCATGATCTCGGCGCGGCCGGTCACGGCGGCGAGCGGCAGACCGCCCGCGATGCCCTTGGCGGTGGTGATCAGGTCCGGGACGATGCCCTCGTCCTCGCACGCGAACCACTGGCCGGTGCGGCAGAAGCCGGACTGGATCTCGTCGGCGACGAAGACGATGCCGTTGTCGTTGGCGAACTTCACGATCGCGGGCAGGAAGCCCTTGGCCGGCTCGATGAAGCCGCCCTCGCCGAGGACCGGCTCGATGATGATCGCGGCGACGTTCTCGGCGCCGATCTGCTTGGTGATCTGGTCGATCGCCTGGGCGGCGGCCTCGGGGCCGCAGTTCTCGGCGCCGGTGGGCCAGCGGTAGCCGTAGGCGACCGGGACGCGGTAGACCTCGGGGGCGAACGGACCGAAGCCCTGCTTGTACGGCATGTTCTTCGCCGTCAGCGCCATGGTGAGGTTCGTACGGCCGTGGTAGCCGTGGTCGAAGACGACGACGGCCTGGCGCTTGGTGTACGAACGGGCGATCTTGACCGCGTTCTCGACGGCCTCGGCGCCGGAGTTGAACAGGGCCGACTTCTTGGCGTGGGTGCCCGGGGTCAGCTCGGCGAGGGCCTCGCAGACCTCGACGTAGCCCTCGTACGGGGTGACCATGAAACAGGTGTGGGTGAAGTCGGCGAGCTGCGCGGAGGCGCGACGCACGACGGCCTCGGCGGAGGCGCCGACCGAGGTCACGGCGATGCCGGAGCCGAAGTCGATCAGGCGGTTGCCGTCGACGTCCTCGATGATGCCGCCGCCCGCGCGGGCCGTGAAGACGGGCAGCACGGAGCCCACGCCACCGGCCACGGTCTGCAGGCGACGGGCCTGCAGTTCCTGCGACTTCGGGCCGGGGATCGCGGTGACGATCTTGCGCTCCTGCGGAACAGCGGTCATAGAGGGCTCCTGGGGGGTGTTTTCGGACGCACTTGTCTCTTTGTCCGCAGGCTAGGCCCGGGAGCGGGGGTCCTGCATGCTCCGTTCGGTAGTGATCACCGCGTGTCCTTGTCCGTGACGGCCATAGGAAGGACGCGGGCACGCGTCTTGTGGACGGCGCGGCGAATCGGAGCACGAGTACGGGCCCACGGCCGGCGCCGGGCAACTACATTGAGCGACGCAGCGCAGGCACGGGCAGGGGGCAGGGGTTTCATGGACACCGACGGCACGCACGAGACGCGCCCGCCCCGGGTGGGGCACGTCCCGAGACCGGCGTCGCCGCCACCCGGCCTCCCCCCGAAGCCCTCGCACGCGCCGACGGCCGCCCCGACGCTGGGCGACTGGCTGCGCCACCCGCGCTCCTCGGACGGTCCGGGCGTGTGGACGTACGGGCACGTGCCGCGGGCCGCCGAGGAGCCCGAGGAGACCCCCACCCGCCAACTCATCAGCGGGGCGCTGATCTCCCTGCTCGCGGGGCTGCTGCTGTGGTCGCTGCTGTGGAACGGCTACCTCGGTGCCTTCTGGCTCTGGCCGCTCTACATGTTCACGCCCGACTCCTGGGCCGGAAAGCTCCCGTCCGTCGTGGCCTCCTACGTCTGGTACGGCATGGTCGCCACCGTCCTGGTGATCGGCTTCGGTCGACTCGGCCGCTGGCCCGAACTGGGCCGCCGACTTCTCAGCAGCCGTGTCCTGCGCGCGGTGCAGCCCGCACACCCCGCCGACACCACCCGCCCCGGGGCCGGCGGCCCGGACGACCCCGCGCGCTGGCCCCAGTTGCGGGCCGCCGGGCTCGGGGAGGTGGCCGAGCGGTTGGAGGCGGAGGCCGGGGGTGGGCGGATGAACGACGTGGACTACACCCGGATCCGGCGCGCGTGGGACTCGGTGCGCGTCGACCCCTCGCGCATGCGGGCCTTCGCCGACGCCGTGCGCGACAAGGGCGCCGCCGCCTGCGTGCACCCGTCCGGGGCGCGGGACCTGCCCGTGCGGGCCGCCCGGCACGATCTGCTCGCCCGGCAGGTACTGCTCGGCACCGTCGAGGACGGCACCCGCAACCCCTACCCCCGCCGCGGCACCGCCCTCGCCCTCGACCCCGACGTGCTCGGCACCTCCCTGCTCGCCGTCGGACCCTCCGGCACCGGCAAGACCCGGCAGCTGGTGCGGCCCGTCGTCGAGTCGCTCTCGCTCCAGGCCCTCGCCGGCCAGGCCGCCGTCGTCGCCGTCGGAGCCGCCGGCGCCCAGCTCGGCCCGGACGCCGCCTTCGACGTCGTGGTCCGCGTCGGCGACCCCGCCTCCGTCTACGACCTCGACCTCTACGGCGGCGCCACCGACCCCGACGAGGCCGCCACCCTGCTCGCCGAGGCCTTCGTCGGAGACGTCCCCGGGATCGACGTACGCCGGGCCGCGACCGCCCTCGCCCAGCTCCTCGGGCCGTTCCGGGCGGCGTACGAGCGCTTCCCGGCCGTACCCGAGCTGCGCGAGCTGCTCGACGGGCTGCCCACCGCCTTCGACGCCCTGCGCCGCGACCTCGCCGGGCAGCACGCCATGCTGCGCGAGCTCGACGCCCGCGCCCGCCAGCACGGCGCCCCCGCCGACCCCGGCCCGGCCCTCGCCGACCGGGTGGCCCTGCTGGACCGGCCCGCCTTCGCCGGCTTCTTCGACACCACCGGCCAGGGCCGGCCGTTCTCCCTGCGCGCCCTGGAGCACCCGATCCGCGTCCGCGTCGACCTGCCCGAACGCGGGCACGCCGACGCCTCCCGAATGCTGGCCCGGCTGCTGCTCGCCCAGTTCAACGCCGCCGCGGCCGCCCGCACCGACCGCTCCCTCTTCGCCCTCCTCGCCTTCGACGACGCCTCCCACACCCTGACCGCCGGGACCGTGCGGGGCGTCCAGCGGCTGCGCTCGGCGCACGCGGGCGTCCTGCTCACGCTGCGCACGCTGGACGACGTACCGGAGGAGCTGCGCACACCGCTGCTCGGGTCCGTCGGCTGCCGGATGGCCTTCTCCGGGGTCACCACCTGGGACGGCAAGCGGTTCGCCGAGGCCTGGGGCACGGAGTGGGTGGAGACGCGGGACGTCACCCACCGCACCGTCTTCGCCGACCAGCCGCTCACGCGGCTGATGCACTCCTTCCGCAAGCTCGTCACCGGCAAGGCCGTCACCACGGACGCGGTGACCGTGCGCCAGGTGGAGCGCGAGCGGTGGTCCGCCTCGGATCTGGCGCACGCCGTGCCACCGGGGCACGCGGTGCTGTCGCTGACCTCGGTACGCGGGGAACGCGCGGCTCCGCTGCTGGTCCGCCTGGCCGGAACGTCCTGACCCGCACCCCGACCCGTACGAGGTGGCAGAATCGAGGGGAGTCGTTCGTACGACACGGCGAAATCCGCCGGCGGTTCTCCCCTCCACCTGTGCCGGCCGCTCTCCGCTCCGTCGCCCCCTCCCGCTAAGGCCACTGGTAACCGATGCCGCTCACCCTCGCCTCACTCGTCCAGCACTCGGCGCTCAAGCTCAGCGTCCGGGCGGGGGAGGGTCGCCTCGACACCCCGGTGCGCTGGGCCCACGTCAGTGAGCTCGCCGACCCCGTCCCCTACATGGAGGGCGGGGAGCTGCTCCTGATCACCGCGATGAAGCTGGACGCGGGGGACCCGCAGGAGATGCGCGCCTACGTACGCCGCCTCGCCGCGGCCGGGGTCGTCGGCATCGGCTTCGCGATCGGGGTCAACTACGAGGAGATCCCCGAGGCGCTGGTCGAGGCCGCGCGCACCGAGGACATGCCGCTGCTGGAGGTACCCCGGCGGACCCCCTTCCTGGCGATCAGCAAGGCGGTCTCCGCGGCCCTCGCGGCGGACCAGTACCGGGCCGTGACCGCCGGGTTCGAGGCCCAGCGGGAACTGACGCGGGCCGCGCTCTCCGTCGAGGGCCCCACCGAGCTGCTCGTGAAACTGGCCGCGCACGTCCACGGCTGGGCCGCCCTGTACGACACCTCGGGCGCGGTCGTCGCGGCCGCACCCGACTGGGCCGCGCGCCGCGCCGCCCGGCTGACCCCCGACGTGGAACGGCTGCGGGAGCGCCCGGCGCCCGCGAGCGCCGTGGTCGGCGGCTCCGAGGACCGCGTCGAACTCCAGTCCCTGGGCACGGGCCGGCGGGCGCGCGGCGCGCTCGCCGTCGGTACCGCGGCCCCGCTGGGCACGGCCGAGCGGTACGCCGTCCACTCCGCCGTCGCGCTGCTCACCCTCACCACCGAGCGCTCGCGCTCGCTGCACGACGCCGAGTCCCGACTGGGGGCCGCGGTGCTGCGGATGCTGCTCGCGGGCGAGGCGGACCACGCGCGCTCCGTGGCCGGGGACCTGTACGGGGCCCTGCTGGAGGCGCCGTTCCGGATCGTCGTGGCCGAGCCGGCCCTCGCGGGGACCGCCCAGCCGGAAGGCCTGGCGCTGCTGTCCGACGCGGTGGAGTCGGCCGCGGCCCGGACCGGGGAGGCGCTGCTCGTCGTCCCGGAGGCGGGCCGGCTCGTGGTCCTGGCCTCCGACGGGGGCTCGGCCGTACAGGCGTGCGTGGACCACGCCGAGGTACTGGAGGCGCGGCGCGGCCGGGACGCGGCCGGGCCGGAGCCGGACGAGCTGGTGGTCGGCCTGTCCGCGCCGGCCGGACCGGGCAGTGTGGCGGCGGCCCTCAAGCAGGCCGACCAGGCCCTGGCCGTGGCCCGGCGCCGCGGCCGGCCGATGGTGGAGCACGAGGACATGGCGGCGGGCTCGGTCCTGCCGCTGCTGGCCGACGACGCCGTACGAGCCTTCGCGGACGGCACCCTGCGCGCCCTGCGGGAGCACGACGCGACCGGGCGCGGCGACCTGGTGGCTTCGCTCCAGGCCTGGCTCTCCCGCCACGGGCAGTGGGACGCGGCCGCGGCCGACCTCGGCGTGCACCGGCACACCCTGCGCTACCGGATGAAGCGGGTCGAGGAGATCCTCGGCCGCTCCCTGGAGGACCCGGACGTCCGCATGGAACTGTGGCTCGCCCTCAAGGCCACCTCCACTCCGTCCTAGGAGCTCCCGCTCCGCGGCCGGACAGTGACAAAGCGGCGAAGCGCGACGACCCGCCGCTCCATCAGGGACAAACGCCGAAACCCCGACGGAGTTCTACGGTGGAGGGGTCAGGACCCACCGCACACTCTCGAAGGGCCGGGATTCGCATGACTTCCACCCACGCCTTCTGGCTCGCCGGCCGCCAGGCCACCGGCGAGGACAGCTTCGACGTCCACTCCCCGTGGGACGGCCGACCGGTCGGCACGGTCAGCGTGCCCACCGACGAGCAGGTCGAAGAAGCCGTGGCCGCGGCGCACGCCGTGACGGCGGAGTTCTCCGCGACCCCCGCCCACGTACGCGCCGCCGCCCTGGACCACGTGTCCAAGCGGCTCGCCGAGCGCACCGAGGAGATCGCCCAGCTGATCTCCGCAGAGAACGGCAAGCCCGTCAAGTGGGCCCGCGGCGAGGTCGGCCGTGCGGTGTCCGTGTTCCGCTTCGCCGCCGAAGAGGCCCGCCGCTTCAACGGCGGAGAGGCCCAGCGCCTCGACACCGACGCCGGTGGTGTCGGCCGTCTCGCGCTGACCCGCCGCTTCGTCAAGGGCCCGGTCCTCGGCATCGCGCCGTTCAACTTCCCGCTGAACCTGTGCGCCCACAAGGTGGCCCCGGCCATCGCCGTCGGCGCGCCGATCATCCTCAAGCCCGCCCCGGCCACGCCGCTGTCCGGACTGATCCTGGGCGAGCTGCTCGCCGAGACCGACCTCCCGGCCGGCTCCTGGTCGGTCCTGCCGGTCGCCAACGACAAGATGCCGGCCCTGGTCAAGGACGAGCGCCTGCCCGTCATCTCCTTCACCGGCTCCGACACCGTCGGCTACGCCATCCAGCAGTCGGTGCCCCACAAGCACTGCACCCTGGAGCTCGGCGGCAACGCCGCGGCCGTCGTCCTGGACGACTGGTCCTCCGAGGCAGACCTCGACTGGGCCGCGACCCGTATCGCGACCTTCTCGAACTACCAGGCCGGCCAGTCCTGCATCTCCGTGCAGCGCGTGATCGCCGACGCCTCCGTCTACGACCGCCTCGTCGAGAAGGTCGTCGAGAAGGTCCAGGCGCAGGTCACCGGTGACCCGTCCGACTCCGCCACCGACGTCGGCCCCCTCGTCTCCGAGGCCGCCGCCCAGCGTGTCGAGTCCTGGGTCGACGAGGCCGTGGCCGGCGGAGCCAAGCTGCTCACCGGCGGCAAGCGCGCGGGCGCCTCGTACGAGCCCACCGTCCTGGCCCACGTGCCGGACGGCGTCAAGCTCGCCACCGAGGAGGTCTTCGGGCCGGTCCTGACGCTGAAGAAGGTCGAGAACACCGACGAGGCCTTCGCCGCCGTCAACGACTCGAAGTTCGGTCTGCAGGCCGGCGTCTTCACCCGCAACGTGCAGACCGCGTTCCGCGCCCACCGCGAGCTCGAGGTCGGCGGTGTGATCATCGGCGACGCGCCGTCCTACCGCGCCGACCAGATGCCGTACGGCGGCGTCAAGCAGTCCGGTGTGGGCCGCGAGGGCGTCCGCTACGCGATGGACGACTACACGTACGAGCGGGTCCTGGTCCTGACCGGCCTCGACATCTGATCTCGTACGGCCCAAGAGCCGACGGCCGGAGCCTACTGTGCGGGGGCTCCGGCCGTCCCCTTTTCACTCTGGGCCCGGTTCGCCTCCGGCGCGCCCTTCGGCTCACCCGCCTGGGCGTAGCCGCGCGGCCGGGCCGGATTTCCCTCGCTCGGACGGCCCGGCTTTTCCCGGCGGGCCGGAGAGGGTACGACTCACAGGTAGCACCGGCTGGTAATGCCGGTGGACCCCCGACTTCGGCGGCGAGGTGAGTCCCCTCATGTCCGCAACACAGCCCAAGGTGACCGAGCGCGAGGCACGGCAGGTCGCGGAGGCGGCCCGGGAACAGGACTGGCGCAAACCCAGTTTCGCCAAGGAACTGTTCCTCGGACGCTTCCGGCTCGACCTGATCCACCCCCATCCGCTCCCCGCCGACGAGGACGTCCGGCGGGGCGAGGCCTTCCTGGCCCGGCTGCGGGAGTTCTGCGAGACCCGCATCGACGGGGCGCTCATCGAGCGCGAGGCGAAGATCCCCGACGAGACCGTGCGCGGCCTCAAGGAGCTCGGCGCACTCGGCATGAAGATCGACCCCAAGTACGGCGGCCTCGGTCTCACCCAGGTCTACTACAACAAGGCGCTGGCCCTCGTCGGCTCGGTCAGCCCGGCCATCGGGGCGCTGCTCTCCGCCCACCAGTCGATCGGCGTGCCCCAGCCGCTGAAGATGTTCGGCACGCAGGAGCAGAAGGACGCCTACCTGCCCCGCTGCGCCACCACCGCCATCAGCGCCTTCCTGCTCACCGAGCCCGACGTGGGTTCCGACCCGGCGCGCCTGGCCACCACGGCGGTCCCCGACGGCGACGACTACGTGCTCGACGGCGTGAAGCTGTGGACGACCAACGGGGTCGTCGCGGACCTGCTCGTCGTGATGGCCCGCGTACCGAAGTCCGAGAACCACCGGGGAGGGATCACCGCCTTCGTCGTCGAGGCGGATTCGCCGGGGATCACCGTCGAGCACCGCAACGCCTTCATGGGCCTGCGCGGCCTGGAGAACGGCGTCACCCGCTTCCACCAGGTCCGGGTCCCCGCGGCCCAGCGCATCGGCGCCGAGGGCGCCGGGCTCAAGATCGCCCTGACCACGCTCAACACCGGCCGGCTGTCCCTGCCCGCCATGTGCGTCGGCGCCGGCAAGTGGTGCCTGAAGATCGCCCGCGAGTGGTCCGGCGTACGCGAGCAGTGGGGCCGGCCGGTCGCGCGCCACGAGGCGGTCGGCGCCAAGATCTCCTTCATCGCCGCCACCACCTTCGCCCTCGAAGCGGTCGTCGACCTCGCCTCCCAGATGGCCGACGAGGACCGCAACGACATCCGCATCGAGGCCGCCCTCGCCAAGCTCTACGGCTCCGAGATGGCCTGCCTGATGGCCGACGAACTCGTCCAGATCCGCGGCGGGCGCGGCTTCGAGACCGCCGAGTCCCTCGCCGCCCGCGGCGAACGCGCCGTCCCCGCCGAGCAGATGCTCCGCGACCTGCGCATCAACCGGATCTTCGAGGGCTCCACCGAGATCATGCACCTGCTGATCGCCCGCGAGGCCGTCGACGCCCACCTCTCGGTGGCGGGCGACCTCATCGACCCGGAGAAGGCACTCGGCGACAAGGCCAAGGCCGGAGCCCGCGCCGCCGGGTTCTACGCCCGCTGGCTGCCCAAGCTCGCCACCGGCCCCGGCCAGGTACCCGGCACCTACCGCGCCTTCCACCCGGGCGGCCACCCCGACCTCTCCACCCACCTGCGCTACGTGGAACGCAGCGCCCGCAAACTCGCCCGCTCCACCTTCTACGCCATGTCCCGCTGGCAGGGCCGGATGGAGACCAAGCAGGGCTTCCTCGGCCGGATCGTCGACATCGGCGCCGAGCTCTTCGCGATGAGCGCGGCCTGCGTCCGCGCCGAGCACCTGCGCGCCACCGGCGCCCACGGCCGCGAGGCCTACCAGCTCGCCGACGCCTTCTGCGAGCAGTCCCGGCTGCGCGTCGAGGAGCTCTTCGGCCGGCTCTGGTCCAACACCGACGACCTCGACCGCAAGGTGGTCGCGGGCGTGCTGTCCGGCACCTACACCTGGCTGGAGGAGGGCGTCCTCGACCCCTCCGGCGACGGCCCCTGGATCGCGGACGCGACGCCCGGACCCTCGACCCGGAAAAACGCACACCGCCCCATCCGCTGACCTGCGATCATCGCCGAACGTCGGACAGACGTACGAGGATGAGTACGAGTACTGGTACGCGTACGAGCACAGCGCGAGGCGGACGAGAACGATGTCGACGGCCGAGGAAGACCGCACCAGCCGACGGCTGGCCTGGTGCGTGGCGCACCTGCTGCGCCACGCACCGGACCACGTCGTCACCGACATGATCGGCAGGCTGGACGAGCCCACCCGCAAGTACCTGTGCCGGGACGAGTGGCTGTCGGCCTCGACCGTCACCCTGCTGCTGCGCCACGGCGGCGCCGCCGACCGGACCTTCATCGCGCGCAACCCCCGGGTCGTCGGCCGGCCGCTCCCCGGCCTGCCCGGACCCGCCCGCTACGCCCGCCGCCGCACCCCACCCGAACTCCTGCCGGTGCTCCGCGCCGAGCTCGGCAGGGACCCCGCCGAGGAACCGCTGGACGCGACCGAACTCGTCGGCCTGCTGCGCCGGCACGGCCGGCGCGGACCGCGGGTCCCGCTGGACATCCTGGCGCTGCGGCACCGGTCGGACCCGGGCCGGCTGCTCGCCGAGCACCTGCGCGAGCCCCTGCCGACCGGCGCGGTCGAGGCCCTGCTGCTCGCCCTGGACCTGCCGCTGGAGACCGTCCACGCCTTCCTGGCCGCCCCGGCGGGCCCGTCGGACGGGCGCTCCTGGCACCGGCCCGCCGTCCGCGCCGTGCGGATGGGCCTGGTCACGCACGAGGAACTCGTCACCCACATCGCCCCCGCGCACCGGACCCTGCTGCTCGCCCGCCTCCCCGACACCGACGGTCTGCGCTGGACCCTGCCCGAACAGGCCGGCATGCGGACGGCCGTCCTGCGGGCCCTGCGCCCGCTGGGGGACGACCCCCGCCTGTGGGCGGAACTGCTGCGGCACGTCCCCGGCCACCGGGGCCCGCTGCCCGCGCTGGTCGCCGCCCTGGCCGACGGCACCGTGCCCGAGGCGGCCGACGCGGGTGAGCCCGGCCCCGACCTCGTCCGCGCCGTACGCCACCTGACGCCGACGGCCGGCGAGCCCTACGGGGGCGTGCAGCGCGAGCTGGCCCTGACGAGCCTCGCCGTACCGATGGACAGCGTCGCGGAGGACATCCGCTGGGTGCGCGACTGCCTCGACCGCGGCCTGCTCACCGGCCAGGACGTGATCCGGCACAAGCTGCCCGCCTGCTGGGCCCTCGACCAGGACCACTGGCTGGGCGACGTGGACCATCCCGACCGGCACGACCGCCCCGCGGCCGTCCTGGCCTCCCACGCCGAGGCCGACCAGCTGCTGGCCCTCGCCCTCGACGATGACCCCGAAGCCTGGTGGAGGGTGGCCCGTACGCTCCCTGAGTTCGCCGGAACGCTCCCGCACCTGCTTCTGCGGGTAACGGAAGGGGGCTCCGTGTCCGGCCGCTCGTGACTTGCGGCAACAATGGGGGGCATGAGCGACCGCCCAGCCCCCCTCGCCGACCCGCACCTCCTCTTCGACCCCGCGGCCGGCCTCCGGGACATCGTCATCCTCGGGTCCACCGGGTCCATCGGGACCCAGGCCATCGACCTCGCCCTGCGCAACCCTGACCGTTTCAGGGTCACCGCGCTGTCCGCCGCCGGCGGGCGGGTGGAGCTGCTGGCCGAACAGGCCCGGCAGCTGCGGGTCAAGGCCGTGGCCGTGGCCCGCGAGGACGTCGTACCGGCCCTGAAAGAGGCGCTGAGCGCCCGGTACGGGCCGTCCGAGCCGCTGCCCGAGATCCTCGCCGGTCCGGACGCCGCGGCCGAACTCGCCGCCTCCGAGTGCCACACCGTCCTCAACGGCATCACCGGTTCCATCGGCCTCGCGCCGACCCTCGCCGCGCTGCGGGCGGGCCGGACCCTGGCCCTGGCCAACAAGGAGTCGCTGATCGTCGGCGGCCCGCTGGTCAAGGCCCTCGCCGAGCCCGGCCAGATCATCCCCGTGGACTCCGAGCACGCCGCGCTGTTCCAGGCGCTGGCCGCCGGCACCCGCGCCGACGTCCGCAAGCTCGTGGTGACCGCCTCCGGCGGCCCCTTCCGCGGCCGTACCGGCGCCGAGCTGGCGAAGGTCACCGTCGAGGACGCGCTCGCCCACCCCACCTGGGCCATGGGCCCGGTGATCACCGTCAATTCGGCGACCCTGGTCAACAAGGGGCTGGAGGTCATCGAGGCGCACCTGCTCTACGACATCCCCTTCGAGCAGATCGAGGTCGTGGTCCACCCGCAGTCCTACGTGCACTCGATGGTGGAGTTCACCGACGGCTCCACGCTCGCCCAGGCCACCCCGCCGGACATGCGCGGCCCCATCGCGATCGGCCTCGGCTGGCCCCAGCGGATCCCGGACGCGGCCCCCGCCTTCGACTGGACCAAGGCATCCACCTGGGAGTTCTTCCCGCTGGACACCGAGGCCTTCCCGTCGGTGGGCCTCGCCCGGCACGTGGGCACCCTCGGCGGCACCGCCCCGGCCGTGTTCAACGCGGCCAACGAGGAGTGCGTGGAAGCATTCCTGGCAGGTCGGCTGCCGTTCACAGCAATCATGGATACGGTCTCTGCCGTGGTCGATGAGCACGGGACACCTGAGTCGGGAACCTCCCTGACGGTCCAGGACGTCCTAGAAGCGGAGGCCTGGGCCAGGGCCCGGGCGCGGGAGATGGCGGCTCGGACCGCCGCGGAGGCGCGCGCATGACACTACTGATGACGGTGCTCGGGGTCGTGGTCTTCGCGGTCGGCCTGCTGGTCTCCATCGCGTGGCACGAGCTGGGGCACCTCTCCACGGCCAAGATCTTCGGCATTCGCGTGCCGCAGTACATGGTGGGCTTCGGGCCGACCATCTGGTCGCGGAGGAAGGGCGAGACCGAGTACGGGATCAAGGCCATCCCGATGGGCGGCTACATCCGCATGATCGGGATGTTCCCGCCCGGCGAGGACGGCAAGGTCACCGCCCGCTCCACCTCGCCGTTCCGGTCGATGATCGAGGACGCGCGCTCGGCCGCGTACGAGGAGCTCCAGCCCGGGGACGACAACCGGCTCTTCTACACGCGCAAGCCGTGGAAGCGCGTGATCGTGATGTTCGCCGGGCCGTTCATGAACCTCGTCCTGGCCGTGGCGATCTTCCTCACGACCCTGATGACCTTCGGGCTCAACACCCAGACCACCTCGGTCGCCACCGTCTCGGACTGCGTCATCCAGCAGAGCGAGAAGCGCGACAAGTGCGTCCCCGGCGACCCGGCCGCCCCCGCCAAGGCCGCGGGCCTGAAGGCGGGCGACAAGATCGTCGCCTTCGACGGTCGGTCGGTCGGCGACTGGTCCGCCCTGCAGAAGGACATCCGCGCCACCGTCGGACCCGCCACGATCACGGTGGAGCGGGCCGGGCAGCGGGTGGACCTCAAGGCGAACCTGATCGAGAACAAGGTCGCCAAGACGGACGGCAGCGGCAGGTACGTCAAGGACGAGTACGTCACCGCGGGCTTCCTCGGCTTCGCCCCCGCCTCCGGCTACGTCCCGCAGTCCTTCAGCCAGTCCGTCGACCGCATGGGCGAGATGATGCAGGCCGGCGTGGAGTCGCTGGTCGCCCTTCCCTCCAAGGTCCCGGACCTGTGGAACGCGGCCTTCAACGGGGCCGAGCGCAAGCAGGACAGCCCGATGGGCGTCGTCGGCGCCGCGCGGGTCAGCGGTGAGATCTTCACCCTCGACATCCCCGCCCAGCACCAGCTGGTCTTCTTCCTCAACCTGCTGGCCGGCTTCAACCTCTCGCTGTTCCTGTTCAACATGCTGCCCCTGCTCCCGCTCGACGGCGGGCACATCGCCGGTGCCCTGTGGGAATCGGTCCGGCGCACCGTCGCCCGGGTCTTCCGACGCCCCGACCCCGGCCCGTTCGACGTGGCGAAGCTGATGCCCGTCGCGTACGTGGTCGCGGGCCTGTTCATCTGCTTCACCCTGCTGGTGATGGTCGCGGACGTGGTGAACCCGATCAAGATCACCTAGTTTGCGGGGGCTCTACCCCAGGACCACGGGAGCCGGGCACGGATCGTGCCCGGCTCCCTACGTTCGGGTGGCGCACCCCTCGGATGCACGGGCCACGCCGTGGTTGGCGTAATCTCGAAGCCTGGAGCCCGCCGATCTCGGGACCTTGATCCACACCTTGGGGTTGCACAGCAGATGACTGCCATCTCTCTCGGAATGCCGGCCGTACCGACGAAGCTTGCCGACCGCAGGGTCAGTCGCAAGATCCAGGTCGGCAAGGTGGCCGTCGGCGGCGACGCACAGATCTCCGTGCAGTCGATGACCACGACCAGGACCTCCGACATCGGGGCGACGCTCCAGCAGATCGCCGAGCTCACCGCCTCCGGCTGCGACATCGTCCGCGTGGCCTGCCCGACCCAGGACGACGCCGACGCGCTCGCCGTGATCGCCAAGAAGTCGCAGATCCCGGTCATCGCCGACATCCACTTCCAGCCCAAGTACGTGTTCGCCGCGATCGACGCCGGCTGCGCCGCGGTCCGGGTGAACCCGGGCAACATCAAGCAGTTCGACGACAAGGTCAAGGAGATCGCGAAGGCCGCGAACGAGACGCGCACGCCGATCCGCATCGGTGTGAACGCCGGCTCCCTCGACGCCCGCCTGCTGAAGAAGTACGGCAAGGCCACCCCCGAGGCGCTGGTCGAGTCCGCGCTCTGGGAGGCCTCCCTCTTCGAGGAGCACGGCTTCGGCGACATCAAGATCTCGGTCAAGCACAACGACCCGGTCGTCATGGTCAACGCCTACCGCCAGCTCGCCGCCGCCTGCGACTACCCGCTGCACCTGGGCGTCACCGAGGCCGGCCCCGCCTTCCAGGGCACCATCAAGTCCGCCGTCGCCTTCGGCGCGCTGCTCTCCGAGGGCATCGGCGACACCATCCGCGTCTCCCTCTCCGCCCCGCCGGCGGAGGAGGTCAAGGTCGGCATCCAGATCCTGGAGTCCCTGAACCTCAAGCCGCGCCGCCTGGAGATCGTCTCCTGCCCGTCCTGCGGCCGCGCCCAGGTCGACGTCTACAAGCTGGCCGAGGAGGTCACGGCGGGCCTGGAGGGCATGGAGGTCCCGCTGCGCGTCGCGGTCATGGGCTGCGTCGTCAACGGTCCGGGCGAGGCCCGTGAGGCCGACCTCGGTGTCGCCTCCGGCAACGGCAAGGGCCAGATCTTCGTGAAGGGCGAGGTCATCAAGACCGTCCCCGAGTCGAAGATCGTGGAGACCCTCATCGAAGAGGCCATGAAGATCGCCGAGCAGATGGAGAAGGACGGCGTGATGAGCGGCGAGCCCACCGTCGCCATCGGCGTCTGATCTCTCCGAGAGATTCCGCCCCGTCAGTGGCCCCGGCGCCGTTCCCGCAGTTCGGGGGCGGGCCGGGGCTCTTTCGTGACCTCGGACGCGGCATCCCCGGGCGCCGCCGGGTACAGTGCGGAGATCAGCAGACTTGCATGGTGAGGCCCCAGTGTTGACGCAGACCACCACCCGGGTCCTTGAGCCCAGTGATCTCGACGCCGCGATGGAAATCCTCGGACGCGAGCCGGTCGAGAACGCCTTCGTCACCTCCCGGGTCCAGGTCGCCGGACTCGACCCCTGGCGCCTGGGCGGCGAGATGTGGGGCTGGTACGCCGACGGCGAGCTCCGCTCGCTCTGCTACGCCGGCGCCAATCTGGTCCCCGTGTGCGCCGGACCCGACGCCGTACGCGCCTTCGCCGACCGGGCCCGCCGAACCGGCCGCCGCTGCTCTTCCATCGTCGGCCCCGCCGAGGCCACCCGACTGCTGTGGCAACTCCTGGAGCCCAGCTGGGGCCCGGCCCGCGAGGTCCGCTCCCACCAGCCGCTCATGGTCATCGAGCGCCCGTCCGCCACGGTCGACGCCGACCCTCAGGTCCGCCGGATCCGCAAGGACGAGATGGAGCTGATCATGCCCGCCTGCGTGGCCATGTTCACCGAGGAGGTCGGCATCTCGCCGATGGCCGGTGACGGCGGGCTGCTCTACCAGGCCCGCGTCGCCGAGCTCGTCGCCAGTGGCCGATCCTTCGCCCGCGTCGACGACGGCAAGGTCGTCTTCAAGGCCGAGATCGGCGCCGCCACCGCCCGCGCCTGCCAGATCCAGGGCGTGTGGGTCGACCCCGAGTTCCGCGGCCTCGGTCACTCGGAGACCGGGATGGCCGCCGTCGTCGCCTACGCGCTGCGCGACGTCGCCCCCGTGGTCAGCCTCTACGTGAACGATTTCAACACCGCCGCCCGGGCGGCCTACCAGCGCGTCGGCTTCCGCGAGGTCGGCGCGTTCATGAGCGTGCTCTTCTGACACCCGGTTCCGACACCTGGCCGCACCTGATCCGAACCGCGGGCCACGGACCCCGGCTGCGGCATTCCGGCAGCCCCGTACCGCGAAGTAAGGTCGCCGCATGCTGCCTTCCGGAGTCCGCATCGCTCCCCTCGACCTCGCCGCCCGCGTGGACGAGGCCCTGCGCGTACAGGCCGTCGCCTTCGGCCTCAGCGAGGAGGAGGTCGGCATCCGGCGCTACATCGTCCAGCGCCACATGACCTGCCGCGGCGCCCGCGCCCTCGGGGCGTTCGCCGAGGACGGGGCGCTCACCGGATTCGTGTACGGGATGCCGAACGACCGCACCCACTGGTGGTCCACCATCGTCGAGCCCTACCTGCGCGCCGGCGGCCACGAGGGCTGGCTCGACGGCTCCTTCGTGATCACCGAGCTGCACGTCCACCCCGGCTTCCAGGGCCACGGCGTCGGCCGCGCCCTGATCACCGGCATCACCGACGACGCAGCCGAGCCCCGCTCGATCCTCTCCGCCATCGACACCGAGAGCCCCGCACGCGGCCTCTACCGGGCCCTCGGCTACACCGACCTCGCCCGCCAGGTCCACTTCCCGAGCGCGAGCCTGCCGTACGCGGTCATGGGCGCCACCCTGCCGCTGACCAGGCGCTGAAACCGGTACCGCGGGCCGCCGGGCCCCCGGTAATCTCCCGACATGTCTACGCAACACGTGCAGCGCATGTCCCGCCTCATGGCCAAGACCCTCCGCGAGGACCCGGCCGACGCCGAAACCCTCAGCCACCGGCTCCTGGTCCGCGCCGGCTACGTCCGACGCAGCTCCGCCGGGGTGTGGACGTGGCTGCCGCTCGGCAAGCGGGTCCTCGACAACGTCTCGCGCGTCGTCCGCGAGGAGATGGACGCGATCGGGGCCCAGGAGGTACTGCTCCCGGCCCTGCTGCCGAAGGAGCCGTACGAGGTCAGCGGACGCTGGTCGGAGTACGGGGACCTGCTGTTCCGGCTCAAGGACCGCAAGGGAGCGGACTACTTGCTCGGGCCCACGCACGAGGAGATCTTCACCCTCGTGGTGAAGGACCAGTGCACCTCCTACAAGGACCTGCCGGTCATGCTGTACCAGATCCAGACCAAGTACCGCGACGAGGCGCGGCCCCGGTCCGGGGTGCTGCGCGGGCGCGAGTTCCAGATGAAGGACTCCTACTCCTTCGACGTGTCCGACGAGGGGCTGGAGGAGTCCTACCGGCTCCACCGCGAGGCGTACGTCCGCATCTTCGAGCGGCTCGGCCTGGACCACCGGATCGTGTCGGCGGTCTCGGGCGCGATGGGCGGCTCGGCGTCGGAGGAGTTCCTCGCCCCGGCCGAGGCGGGCGAGGACGCCTTCGCGGACTGCCCGTCCTGCGACTACGCGGCGAACACGGAGGCCGTGACCTTCGCCCTGGCCCCCGTCTCCGCGGAGCACCCGGCGTTGGAGGAGGTGGACACCCCGGACACCCCGACGATCGAGACCCTGGCCGCGCACCTGGGCGTACCCGCCTCCGCGACGTTGAAGAACCTCCTGGTCAAGGTGGACGGCGAGATCACGGCCGTGGGCGTGCCGGGGGACCGGGAGGTGGACCTCGGCAAGCTGGGTGAGCACCTGGCCCCGGCGGTGGTGGAGTTGGTGACGGCCGAGGACTTCGAGGGCCGCCCGGACCTGGTACGCGGCTACGTGGGCCCGCAGGGTCTGGACAAGGTCCGCTACCTGGCCGACCCCCGTGTCGCGCCCGGCACTTCCTGGGTGACGGGCGCCAACCGGGCGGACACGCACGCCCGGAACGTCGTCTGCGGGCGGGACTTCGAGGTGGATCAGTACCTGGACGTGGTGGTCGTGGAGCCGGGCGACCCCTGCCCGTCCTGCGGGGCGGGGCTGAAGCTGGACCGGGCGATCGAGATCGGGCACATCTTCCAGCTGGGCCGCAAGTACGCGGACGCCTTCGGGCTGGACGTCCTCGGCCGCGAGGGCAAGCCGGTCCGGGTCACGATGGGCTCCTACGGCATCGGCGTCTCCCGCGCGGTGGCGGCGCTGGCCGAGCAGACGGCGGACGAGCGCGGTCTGTGCTGGCCCGCGGCGGTGGCCCCGGCCGACGTCCACGTGGTGGCGGCGGGCAAGGCGGTGCCGCTCGCGCTCGCGGAGGAGGCGGCGACGACCCTGGCCGCGGCGGGACGGCGGGTGCTGCTGGACGACCGGCCCGGCCTGTCGCCCGGCGTGAAGCTCACGGACGCGGAACTGATCGGCGTGCCGTGGATCCTGGTGGCGGGACGCCGCTCCGCCGACGGGGTGGTCGAACTCCAGCACCGCGCCACGGGCACCCGCGAGGAACTCCCCCTGGCAGAAGCCCTCGCCCGCCTGACGTCGTAGCGCCGACCGCGGCGCGACTCCCGGGTCTCCGCCCCGGACCCCGCGCCTCAAACGCTGGCGGGGCTGGATATGTCTGGCTGGACCGGCACGGTGCCTGCGAGCTGGACTGCGCGGAGCGCAATTTCAGCCTCGCCGGCGTTTGAGGCGCGGGTCCGGGCAGCGCCCGGGAAACGGGGAAAGGGCGGGGCGGGGAGCAGGCTCCGCGCAGCGGCTACTCGCGCAGCCCCTCCCGCTCCTCCTCCGGCGGGGGCGCGTCGAGCATCAGCCCGTCCGCCGGCCCACCGAGCGCGTCCGGCACCGGAGCTCCGTCGAGCGCGTCGGCGTCCGCGTCCGCAGCCGCAGCTGCGTCCGCGACCTCGGCCGGCCCGGGGCCTTCGGAAGCCGGGCCGGCCGGGGCCGGTTCCTTCCGCACGGGCGTCGCCGCCGCCGGCGGAGGGGCCGAGCGCTCGAGGAAGCGCAGCAGCTCCACCGGGAAGGGCAGCACCAGCGTGGAGTTCTTTTCGGCGGCCACCGCCACGATCGTGTGCAGCAGGCGCAACTGCAGCGCCGCCGGCTGCTCCGACATGACCTCCGCCGCCTCGGCGAGCTTGTGCGAGGCCTGCAGCTCCGCGTCCGCGTTGATCACGCGCGCCCGGCGCTCCCGGTCCGCCTCCGCCTGCCGGGCCATCGACCGTTTCATCGTCTCCGGCAGCGACACGTCCTTGATCTCGACCCGGTCGATCTGCACGCCCCAGCCCACCGCCGGGCTGTCGATCATCAGCTCCAGCCCCTGGTTGAGCATTTCCCGGTTGGACAGCAGATCGTCCAGGTCGGACTTGCCGATGATCGACCGCAGCGAGGTCTGTGCCATCTGCGAGACGGCGAAGCGGTAGTCCTCCACCGCCACGATCGCGCTCGCCGGGTCGACGACCTTGAAGTACACGACCGCGTCCACCCGCACCGTGACGTTGTCCCGGGTGATGCCCTCCTGCGCGGGCACCGGCAGCGTCACGATCTGCATGTTGACCTTGCGGAGCCGCTCCACGAGCGGAACGATCGTCGTGAAGCCGGGCCCGCGGACCTCCTCGCGCAGCCTGCCGAAGCGGAAGACCAGGCCCCGCTCGTACTGCTTCACCACCCGGGCCGCGGCGCCCATGTAGACCGCGACGCCCACACCCGTGGCGATCGCCGCTGTCAGCAGTTCTTCGACCATGACGGCCCCCTGCCGGACATACCTTGATATCTACGGTATGCCCTACAACCAGGCAGCGAACTCCAGCAGCAGTTCCGCGTCCCTGCGCCGCCCCGCGGCCAGCGCGCGGTTACCCGACTCCACCGCCCGGAACAGCGTCCAACCCCGCAGCCGCTCTCGGTCCACCTCCAGCGCGTCCGCCAGCTTGTTCACCCGGCGCCGGGCCCCCGCCGCCCCCGCCGAGGAGGCCACCTGGTCCTCCAGCCGGTCCCGGACCAGCCGCGCCAGGTCGTACGCCCGCTCGCCGACCAGCGGATCGGGGCCCACCGTCAGCCACGGGGCCCGCTCACCCGCCAGCACCTTGCCCTGCCGGAAGTTCCCGTGCAGCAGCAGCTCCTCCGGCGGGGCCGCCACCAGCTCCGCCCGCATGGCCAGCGCCGTGTCCGCCAGCGCCCGGGTCTCCGCCGGAGCCGCCCGCAGGGCCGCCGACTGCCACTCGGTGCGCTCCGCCACCGTCTCCCACCCGTGCCCGGCCGGCGGCGCCACCCACAGCCTGCGCAGCGTGCCGCTCGCCTCCAGCAAGGCCTTCGCCTCCGGCAGCGACCGCAGCGACACCTCCGGGTGCAGCCGCTCCAGCAGCAGCGCCCCGTCGTCGTCGTGATGCCGCGTGTCGAGGACCCGTACGGCCCCGAAACCGCCCCAGTGGGCCAGTGCGGCCAGCTCCCGGTCGGGCCGGGCGTGCGGGGGCGCCAGTTTCAGTGCGGCCGGGGTCCCGTCGGCGTACGTGACGAGGACCACCAGGCTGCTACGGCCACCCGGGGCCTGCACCCGGCGGGCCGCCACCCCGCGCCGGGACAGCGCGGCCTCGGTGAGTCGGGGCAACTGCCCCAGCCAGTCCGTGTCCTGCGCCGTCTCCGGCATCTCGCCGAGCGCCCGTACAAGCCGCTGCGGCGGTTCGAAAGCCATGCGTGCGTGGTCCCTTTCAGCTGTGCTGGGCCCGTTGCGCCTCGTCAGCGCGTTCCGTGAGCCCAGGGAAGGCTACGCCGACACCACGCCAGCGTGCCGCGCGCACTGCCGCCGCGCTCAGCGCGTCGGCCGCCTCGCGGCGCAGCGGACCCTCCGCGGCACGCACCAGATCGGAGTACGCGCCGGCCACCCGGTCCTCGATCTCGGCGGCCAGCCGCTCGGCGTCGGCCGGGGTGCGCACCTCGAACGGCAGGGCGTACGCGGCCTCCGCGGGCCGGGGCGCCCCACCCAGCTCCCGTACGGTCCGGGCCAGCGCGTCACGCCGCGCGAGGTGGCCGCCGTACGACTCGCGGGCCTGCGTCGCACGGGCGCCGCCGGACCGGGCGCCGATCACCCCGTAGCCGTACGCGGCCGCGTGCTCGGCGGCGAGCGCGGCCTGGGCGGCCTCCAGGGCCCGGCCGGCGGGGGAGGGTTCGGGCTTCACGAGGTGGCTCCGGGGTTCGAGGTCAGCAGGTACGCGTGTACGGCGCCGCAGGCGGCGACCGAGGCCAGCAGCCGGGCCAGCTCGCCGGGGGCCCCGGCCAGGTCGATGGTCCGCGACTCGGACAGGCCGCGCTCGGCGTCCGCGAGCTCGCTCAGCGCCTCCTCGGGCTTCGGCGGCACCGGCTCGCCGCTCGCCGCGGGCGCGGCGGCACCCGTACCGCCGGACCGGGACGGGGAGGGGGACGGCGGGGCCGAAGGCGTGAGGGACAGGGCCGCGGTGTGGGCGGCGACGGCGGCCCGCAGCGGAGCGAGCCGCGCGGCCAGGGCCGGATGGGCGGCCGTGGTGGCGTCGTAACGTTCCAGCAGTCGCGTACTGTCACGAACGGCTGTCTCCCGCATCCGCCGTTCGAGTGGAATCGTGACGTCGGCATCGGAAGCGCCGCCGTCCGAACACCCGGTCAGCAGCACGGCGCCGGCCACGCCGGCCGCACCGGCGAGCAGGCTCCTGCGCGACGGTCTCGAAGGATGGGTCCAGGGCACGGCGACGTCCTCCGGGTGATGACGGGACTGATGGCGGGACTGCCGGCGGGGCAGGGTGTGATCACGGTACCCGGGGCCCCGTCCACAGGGCGGACGGCAACACCCTCCGACACCGGATACCCTTTGACCTGACACACGACGGAAACCACAACAGCACACGCGGCCGAGGAGTCACCCGGATGAGCACCACCCAGAGCGACAGGCTGCGCGGACTGCTGGAGCCGCTCGTCGCCGCCAAGGGCTTGGACCTCGAAGAGATCGAGATGTCCCGGGCGGGCAAGCGCCGGATGCTGCGGATCATCGTGGACTCCGACGAGGGCGTGGAGCTGGACGCGTGTGCCGAGCTGAGTCGCGAGGTCTCCGACAAGCTCGACGAAACCGATGTGATGGGTGAGGACGAGTACGTCCTCGAAGTGAGCTCGCCGGGCGCCGACCGCCCGCTGACCGAGCACCGTCACTACGTACGGGCGATCGGCCGTCTCGTGAAGTTCCAGCTCGCCGAGGGCGGGGAACTGATCGCCCGCATTCTCGAAGTCGACGACGAGGGCCTGGACCTCGAAGTCCCGGGCGTGAAGGGCCGCAAGGCGACCGCCCGGCGTATCGCATTCACCGACATCGCCAAGGCGCGTGTCGAGATCGAGTTCAACCGCAAGGACAAGAAGGAAGAGGAGGCGTAGCCGTGGACATCGACATGAGTGCCCTGCGGGGTCTGGTCCGGGAGAAGGAGATCTCCTTCGACCTGCTCGTCGAGGCGATCGAGTCGGCCCTCCTCATCGCGTACCACCGGACCGAGGGGAGCTTCCGCCGCGCTCGCGTCGTGCTGGACCGCACCAACGGTCACGTGGTCGTATGGGCGACGGAAGACCCGAGGGATCTCGAAGAGGGCCAGGAGCCCAAGGAGTTCGACGACACGCCGTCGGACTTCGGCCGGATCGCCGCGACGACCGCCAAGCAGGTGATCCTGCAGCGCCTGCGCGACGCCGAGGACGACCTGACCTTCGGCGAGTTCGCCGGCCGTGAGGGCGACGTCATCACCGGCGTCGTCCAGCAGGGCAAGGACCCCAAGAACGTCCTCG
The DNA here is from genome assembly GCF_041106355.1 of Streptomyces sp. BF23-19. Classification (NCBI taxonomy): domain Bacteria; kingdom Bacillati; phylum Actinomycetota; class Actinomycetes; order Kitasatosporales; family Streptomycetaceae; genus Streptomyces; species Streptomyces sp. BF23-19. The sequence continues at coordinate 103,337 of NZ_JBGBPT010000020.1, forward strand.
TCGACATCGGCAAGCTGGAAGCCATCCTGCCGGTGCAGGAGCAGGTCCCCGGCGAGGAGTACACGCACGGCCTGCGCCTGAAGGCGTACGTCGTACGAGTGGCGAAGGGCGTCCGCGGTCCGTCCGTGACCCTCTCGCGCACCCACCCCAACCTGGTGAAGAAGCTCTTCTCGCTGGAGGTCCCGGAGATCGCCGACGGCAGCGTCGAGATCTCGGCGATCGCCCGTGAGGCCGGTCACCGCACCAAGATCGCCGTGCGGTCCACCCGCTCGGGCCTCAACCCGAAGGGCGCCTGCATCGGCCCGATGGGCAGTCGCGTGCGCAACGTGATGGCCGAGCTGCACGGCGAGAAGATCGACATCGTCGACTGGTCGGACGACCCGGCGGAGATGGTCGCGAACGCGCTGTCACCCGCGCGGGTGAGCAAGGTCGACGTCGTCGACTGGGACTCCCGGTCCGCCCGGGTGACCGTGCCGGACTACCAGCTGTCGCTGGCCATCGGCAAGGAGGGCCAGAACGCCCGCCTCGCCGCGCGGCTCACCGGCTGGCGCATCGACATCCGTCCCGACACCGAGGTGTCCCCGGACGCCGACCGGGACCGGGACGGGGAATAAACCGGTACCGTCCGGGCTTGCCCGGAGGTTAGACAGGGTGCACGGCCGCCGTTACGGCGGCGGATACAAGACAACACAACAGCCGTTCGATCTTTCCCCCGCGACTTGTCGGGAGAGAGGTCGGTGCGGGGAGGTAGACTTAGGCGTGTCTGGCCGGACGCAAGCCCGCGCATGCCCCGAACGCACCTGTGTGGGGTGTCGGGAGCGAGCGGCCAAGAACGATCTGCTGCGCGTCGTGGCGGACGGGGACGCATGCGTCCCCGATCCACGCGGCACGAGGCCGGGTCGGGGTGCGTATGTGCACCCCGCCGTGGTCTGCCTCGACCAGGCGATTCGCCGCCGTGCGTTCCCCCGGGCCCTTCGGTCCGCCGGAGCGCTCGACACGGAGAACCTGCGCAAAGCCGTGGCCGATAGGCCGGGCACACCGTAAAGAAGTAGTACGGCACGGATAACCGTGCGGTCAGGTACCTCGCGAGTTGGAAGTAGGTCGAGATTGCGATGAGCACTCGATGAGTACGCGATGAGTACGCCCATGAAGTAGCGACGGTCCGGCGTAACCCGGACCTAAAAGGAGCGAAGTGGCTAAGGTCCGGGTATACGAACTCGCCAAGGAGTTCGGAGTTGAGAGCAAGGTCGTCATGGCCAAGCTCCAGGAACTCGGTGAGTTCGTCCGTTCGGCGTCCTCGACGATCGAGGCGCCGGTTGTACGCAAGTTGACCGACGCGCTGCAGGGCCCCGGCGGTAACGCCGGCAAGTCCGCCGCGAAGCCGGGTGCGCCTCGCAAGGCCGCCCCCGCCAAGCCCGGGGCTCCCACCCCGGGTGCCGCTGCACGTCCCGCTGCGCCGAAGCCCGGCGCACCGGCCCCCAAGCCGGTCGTCGCGGAGGCTCCGGCCGCCGCAGCGCCCGCACCGGTGACTCCGGCCGCCTCCGGCCCGCGTCCCGGCCCGAAGGCTCCGGCCGCCCCGAAGCCCGCTCCGGCGGCGCCCGTGGCGACCGAGTTCTCCGCGCCTCCGGCGGCCCCGGCCGCCCCGGCGCGCACCGAGCGTCCCGCCGCGGCTCCCGGCCCCCGTCCGGCGCAGCAGCGTCCGGCCCAGGGTCAGGGTGGCCAGGCCGGTGCCCGTCCCGGCGCCCCGCGCCCGGCCGGCGCCACTCCCGGTGCCCAGTCGCAGCGTCCCGCCGGAGCCCCCGGCTCCCAGGCGCCGCGTCCGCAGGGTGCCCGTCCGGCGGGTCCCCGTCCGGGCAACAACCCCTTCACCTCCGGCGGCTCCACCGGCATGGCGCGCCCCCAGGCGCCCCGTCCGGCCGGCGCGCCCCGTCCCGGTGCCCCCGGCGCCGGTGGCGGCCAGGGTGCTCCCCGCCCGCAGGGTGGTCCCGGCGGCGCTCCGCGTCCGCAGGGTGCCGGTGCAGGTCGTCCGACCCCGGGCGGCATGCCGCGTCCGCAGGGTGGCGCCCCGCGTCCCGGCGGTGCTCCCGGTGGTAACCGTCCGAACCCGGGCATGATGCCGCAGCGTCCCGCTGCCGGTGGTCCCGGTCCCCGTCCCGGTGGCGGCCCCGGTGGCCGTGGTCCCGGTGCGGGCGGTGCCCGTCCCGGTGGCGGTGCCGGTCGTCCCGCGGGCGGCGGCTTCGCCGGTCGTCCGGCCGGTCCGGGCTCGCGTCCCGGCGGCGGTGGCGGCTTCGGTGGCCCGCGTCCCGGTGGCGGCGGCTTCGGCGGCGGTCCGGCCGGTGCCGGTGGCGGCGGTCGTCCCGGCTTCGGTGGTCGTCCCGGTGGTCCCGGTGCCCGTGGTGGCACGCAGGGTGCCTTCGGTCGTCCCGGTGGTCCGGCCCGTCGTGGTCGCAAGTCCAAGCGTCAGAGGCGCCAGGAGTACGAGGCCATGCAGGCCCCGTCCGTCGGCGGCGTGATGCTGCCGCGCGGTGGCGGCGAGACCGTGCGCCTGTCGCGCGGTGCCTCCCTCACCGACTTCGCGGAGAAGATCAACGCCAACCCGGCGTCGCTCGTCGCCGTGATGATGAACCTCGGCGAGATGGTCACTGCCACGCAGTCCGTCTCCGACGAGACGCTCGAGATGCTGGCCGGCGAGATGAACTACGTCGTCCAGATCGTCAGCCCGGAGGAAGAGGACCGCGAGCTCCTCGAGGGCTTCGACATCGAGTTCGGCGAGGACGAGGGCGGCGAGGAATACCTCATGCCGCGTCCGCCGGTCGTGACCGTCATGGGTCACGTCGACCACGGTAAGACCCGACTGCTCGACGCCATCCGCAAGACGAATGTCGTCGCGGGCGAGGCCGGTGGCATCACGCAGCACATCGGTGCGTACCAGGTCTCCACCGAGGTCAACGACGAAGAGCGCAAGATCACCTTCATCGACACCCCGGGTCACGAGGCGTTCACCGCCATGCGTGCCCGTGGTGCGAAGTCGACCGACATCGCGATCCTCGTGGTCGCGGCCAACGACGGCGTCATGCCGCAGACGATCGAGGCGCTCAACCACGCCAAGGCCGCCGGCGTCCCGATCGTCGTCGCGGTCAACAAGATCGACGTCGAGGGTGCCGACCCGGTCAAGGTGCGCGGTCAGCTCACCGAGTTCGGTCTGGTCGCCGAGGAGTACGGCGGCGACACGATGTTCGTCGACATCTCCGCCAAGCAGGGTCTGCACATCGACTCCCTGCTCGAGGCCGTCGTCCTCACCGCCGACGCCTCGCTCGACCTGCGCGCCAACCCGGAGCAGGACGCTCAGGGTATTGCGATCGAGTCCCACCTCGACCGCGGCCGCGGTGCCGTCGCCACCGTCCTCGTCCAGCGCGGTACCCTCCGCGTCGGCGACACGATGGTCGTGGGCGACGCCTACGGTCGTGTGCGCGCCATGCTCGACGACAAGGGCAACAACGTCGAGGAAGCGGGTCCGTCGACCCCCGTCCTGGTCCTGGGTCTCACCAACGTCCCCGGCGCCGGCGACAACTTCCTCGTCGTGGACGAGGACCGTACGGCCCGTCAGATCGCCGAGAAGCGTGCTGCGCGAGAGCGCAACGCCAACTTCGCCAAGCGCGTCCGTCGCGTGTCCCTCGAGGACCTCGACTCCGTGCTCAAGGCCGGTCTGGTCCAGGAACTCAACCTCATCATCAAGGGCGACGCGTCCGGTGCGGTCGAGGCTCTCGAGTCCTCGCTGCTCCAGCTCGACGTCGGTGAAGAGGTCGACATCCGGGTCCTGCACCGCGGTGTGGGTGCGGTCACCGAGTCCGACATCTCGCTGGCGATGGGCTCCGACGCCATCGTCATCGGTTACAACGTCCGTGCGGCCGGCCGTGCCGCGCAGATGGCGGACCGCGAGGGCGTCGACGTCCGCTACTACTCGGTGATCTACCAGGCCATCGAGGAGATCGAGGCGGCCCTGAAGGGTCTCCTCAAGCCGGAGTACGAAGAGGTCGAGCTCGGTACGGCGGAGGTCCGCGAGATCTTCCGCTCGTCCAAGCTGGGCAACATCGCCGGTGTCCTCATCCGGTCCGGCGAGGTCAAGCGCAACACCAAGGCGCGGCTCCTGCGCGACGGCAAGGTCGTCGCCGAGAACCTCACCATCTCCGGTCTGCGCCGCTTCAAGGACGACGTCACCGAGATCCGCGAGGGCTTCGAGGGTGGTATCAACCTCGGTTCCTTCAACGACATCAAGATCGACGACGTCATCGCGACGTACGAGATGCGCGAGAAGCCGCGCGCGTAAGCGCGAGGCACATCGCACCGTGTCGTAGCTCGTAACACCGGGGCCGGTCGGCGGAATATCCGTCGATCGGCCCCGGCCGTTGCGTGTACGGTTCTGGTGACCCTGCCGAGCGACGGCCGGCAGGCCACCGAACCCGCACCGGCGGGATATCCGGAACTGCATGTACGTGGGGACTCTGTCCTTCGATCTGCTCCTCGGCGACGTCCACTCGCTGAAGGAGAAACGCTCCGTGGTTCGGCCCATCGTGGCCGAGCTCCAACGCAAGTTCTCCGTGAGCGCGGCTGAAGTGGGCGACCAGGACCTGCACCGCAGGGCCCGTATAGGGGTCGCCCTGGTGAGTGGGGACGCGGGGTTCCTCTCGGACGTACTGGACCGCTGCGAGCGGCTGGTCGCTGCGCGTCCGGAAGTGGAGCTGCTGTCCGTACGACGGCGCCTCCACGGTGATGAAGACTGATAGCAAGACATAAGAAGGAGACGGACCAGTGGCCGACAATGCGCGGGCGAAGAAGCTGGCGGACCTCATCCGGGAGGTGGTGGCCGAGAAGCTGCTCCGCGGTGTCAAGGACCCCCGCCTCGGTACGCACGTGACCATCACGGACACCCGGGTCACCGGCGACCTGCGGGAGGCCACGGTCTTCTACACGGTCTACGGTGACGACGAGGACCGGGCCAGCGCGGCGGCGGGCCTGGAGAGCGCCAAGGGCGTACTGCGTTCCGCGGTCGGTCGGGCGGCGGGCACCAAGTTCACGCCCACCCTGACCTTCGTCGCGGACGCCCTCCCGGAGAACGCCAAGACCATCGAGGACCTCCTCGACAAGGCGCGCTCCTCCGACGCCCAGGTGCGCGAGGTGTCCTCCGGCGCCCAGTACGCCGGTGACGCCGACCCGTACAAGAAGCCGGGCGAGGACGACGACTCCGACGAGGACGCGGCCGCGGAATGAGCACCGACGCAGGTCAGACTCCCCCAGCTACCGCTGGGAGGGGCCCCCGGGACGGCCTGGTCATCGTCGACAAGCCGTCCGGCTTCACTTCGCACGACGTGGTCGCCAAGATGCGGGGGATCGCCAAGACCCGCCGCGTCGGCCACGCCGGCACGCTCGACCCGATGGCGACCGGCGTGCTGGTCCTGGGCGTGGAGAAGGCCACCAAGCTCCTCGGCCACCTCGCGCTCACGGAGAAGGAGTACCTCGGCACCATCCGCCTGGGCCAGAACACCCTGACGGACGACGCCGAAGGCGAGATCACCTCCTCCACGGACGCCGCCGGGGTCACCCGGGAAGCCGTGGACGCGGGCATCGCCAAGCTGTCCGGCGAGATCATGCAGGTCCCGTCCAAGGTCAGCGCCATCAAGATCAAGGGCGTGCGCTCCTACAAGCGCGCCCGCGACGGCGAGGACTTCGAGATCCCGGCCCGCCCGGTGACCATCTCGTCGTTCCAGGTGTACGACATGCGCGAGGCGGAGGCCGAGGACGGCACGAAGGTCGTCGACCTCGTCGTCTCCGTGGTCTGCTCCAGCGGTACGTACATCCGCGCCCTCGCCCGTGACCTGGGCGCCGACCTCGGCGTCGGCGGACACCTGACCGCGCTGCGCCGCACGCGGGTGGGCCCGTACAAGCTCGACAAGGCGCGGACCCTGGACCAGCTCCAGGAGGAGCTGACCGTCATGCCCATCGGCGAGGCGGCCGCCGCGGCCTTCCCGCGCTGGGATCTGGACGCCCGGCGGGCGTCGCTGCTCGCCAACGGCGTGCGGATCGACATGCCGCAGGAGTACGAGTCCGGCCGCACGGTCGCGGTCTTCGGACCGCAGGGCCAACTGCTCGGTCTCGTCGAGAGCAAGAACGGAAAGGCGAAGTCCCTCGCGGTCTTCGTCTGACGATCGGGTGTTGACGTGGAGCGGTGAGCGCACATGGACTGCCGCTCACCGCTCCACGACCCCCCTCGGGTAGGTCTCTATCCACCCGGACCCCTGTATTCACCCGTCCGAGCAGGCGCTCGGAGTGAATGGAGGGAGCGTAAGGGGGCGCTTTCGCCTCGCGTGCTTTTCGTGCTGATCTTCACCTGCCTACCGTCGTGAGCACGGGGCGTTGCGGGGGAGTGGTGCGGCCATGGCGGAGCTCGTCAAAATCTGCGATCCGGCCGGGCGGGAGCGCGGCAGCGGGTTCGTCGCGGACGACCGCGGGACGGTCGTCACCAGTCACGAGGCCGTCGACGGCCTGCCGCGGGTCGTGCTGCACGCCCCCGGGCGGACCTGGCTGGCCGAGGCGGCCGACGTGACCGCTCTGCCCGGCCTGGCGCTGGCCCTCATCCGCACGGACGGGCTCGGGCTGCGGCCGCTTCCGGTGGCGCCGCGCGAGGTGATCGATCCCGGGACCTACGTACGGCTGCCCGCGCGGGGATGGCGGCATGCGCGGGTACTGGGCGGCACGGAGGTCGACTACCCGGCGACGGACCGGTCCCACGCGGTGCCCGCGGGCGTGGCCGTGGAGCTGGCGATCGGCACCGACGGCCGGGACGCGCTACGGCTGGGCGGGGAGGCCTGCGGGGGCCCGGTCCTCGACGCCGACTCCGGAGCGGGGCTCGCGGTGGTGGGCACCGCCCTGCAGGCGGGGCACCGCTCCGGAGGCTTCGCGGTGGCCCTGCGGGCGGCGGCCGGGGCCGATCCGCACGGCCCGCTGGCCGCACTGCTGGAACGCAACGCCGCGACCGTGCCCGGCCACGGAGCCGACCTGAACCTCGCCGGGGCACTGGAACTGACCGCGACCACGCTGGGCGCCTCCCTCCTCCCGGACGGCCCCGAACCCGTGGAACGCCCGGGCATCGCCGCCGAACTGGCCGCCTTCACCACCGGGGACCGCCCGGTCCTCGGCCTCGTCGGAGACCCGGGCACGGGCCGCACCACGGAGCTCGCGGCCCTGGCCGTACGCCGCGCACGGGGCGCCTGCCCGGCCCCGACGCTGTGGCTGCGCGGCGCGGACCTGCGCGCCACCGACACCTCCCTGGCCGACGCGGCGACCCGCGCCCTCACCGCGGCGGCCCGCATCGTGGGGACGGCCGGTTCCCCCCAGGACGGAGCGGACGTGAGCACCGGTTCCGACGGGGCCGGGTGTGTGTCGGGGCGATCCCCGCAGGGCGCCGAACGCAGTGCCGCCCGACGTTCCGACCCCTCGTCACGTTCGGCGCCCGAGGAGACGCCCCG
>NZ_JBGBPT010000021.1:0-5251 GCF_041106355.1 Streptomyces sp. BF23-19
TGGGCGGCACCATGCGTCTGGGCATGTACCCGGCGAAGCTCGCCGAGGGCTCCATCGTGCGCGAGGTCTACGGCGACCAGGCGTACGTGGACGAGCGCCACCGCCACCGCTACGAGGTCAACAACGCCTACCGCGGCGAGCTGGAGAAGAAGGCGGGCCTCGTCTTCTCCGGTACCTCCCCGGACAACAAGCTCGTCGAGTACGTCGAGTACCCGCGCGAGGTGCACCCCTACCTGGTGGCCACCCAGGCCCACCCGGAGCTGCGCTCGCGCCCCACGCGCCCCCACCCCCTCTTCGCCGGCCTGGTGAAGGCGGTCATCGACATCAGGGCGAACGCCGCTTCCGGGACATCAGAACCTGCTGCTCACGACTCCGCCCCGGCCCCCCTTGCCGGACTCGCTCTCACACCGTAACGAAGGAGACCCGTCATGAGCCGCACACCGAACTCCCGACCGGTCGTCGCCATCGTCGACGCCTACTCGACGGCCAGCCACCTCGCTCCCCTGTTCGACGCCCAGGGGTACGACTGCCTGCATGTTCAGAGCCTGCCGTCCCCCCCTGCCATCTTCTCGGCCTCGTTCCGGGCGCAGGACTTCATCGCGACGATCCTGCACGAGGGCGACGTGGCGAAGACGCAGGCCGCCATCGAGCAGTACGCCCCGGTGGCCCTGCTCGCCGGCGCCGAGATAGGCGTGGAACTGGCCGACACCCTCAGCGAGGCGCTCGGCCTGCGTACGAACGGCACCGAGCTGAGCAGCGCCAGGCGCGACAAGTTCCGCATGGTCGAGACCGTCAAGGCGGCCGGCGTGCCGGCCGCGGACCAGATTCTCGCCACCGACCTCGACACTCTGTTGAAGTGGTACGGGGACGTTCCCCGCCGGGTGGTGCTCAAGCCGGTCAGCAGCGCCCTCAACGACGGAGTGTCGTTCTGCGACAGCGCCGACGAGGTTCGCGCCGCCTTCGAGAACCTGATGGGCATGGAGAGCGCTGTGGGCCAGCGCAACGACGCGGTGGTCGCCCAGGAGTACCTGGTGGGCGCCGAGTACTACGTGAACACCGTGAGCCTCGACGGCAAGCACTACGTATGCGACCTCTGGAAGACGCAGCACCTCGGTGTCAACGGGGTCCGCGACCTCCTTGGCGGCTCACAGCTGATGGTGCGCGAAGGCCCGGAACAGGCCGCCCTCGTTGCATACGCGGGGGCCGTCCTCGACGCGCTCGGTGTGCGCAACGGCCCCGCTCACACCGAGGTGAAGCTGACTCCGCAAGGGCCCCGGCTGATCGAGACGGGTGCCCGGGTCTGTGGCGCCATGCTGCCGGTGCTCACACGGGCGGCGATCGGCGAGAGTCAGCTGGAGTGGACGGTGGCGGCCTACGTGGACCCCCAGTCGTTCCTGTCCCGCTGGAAGACGGGCTACGAAGTGGCCCGGCACGCCGTCTGCGTCAACATGATCTCCGGGAACAGCGGCAAGCTCCTCGGCTACCCCCGGATGGACGAGCTGCAGCAGCTGGAGAGCTACCACGACGTACTTCTCAAGGTCCATGCCGGCGACGAGATCCGGCGGACGGTCAACGACATGACCTACCCGATGCTGGTCCACCTTCTGCACGAAGTCGAAGGCGTGGTCACTCACGACTACATGACGGCCCGGTACCTCGACGGCGAGGGTTTCTACGACGTTGTCTAGCCGGTACGACCGCATCACGCTGCACTCGGCCCTTCCGGGCCGCCCCACACCTTACGGAGACCCGATGCACAAGCCCGGCAGGACCGACACTGGGACGCACCCCCTGCTGATTCTCATATCGAGCGGCCCGCACAAGTACCGCGAGTACCTCCTCTCGGCCATCAGCACGCGCTATCGGGTCCATCTCATCGACACGGTGGAGCCGACCTGGCAATCCCCGTACCTGGTGGGCAACACGGTGGTTTCGAGTACGGATCTGGAGCTGGTCTCCGCTGCGGCCTTCGAGATCGCCTCCCGCGAGACGGTCCAAGGGGTGCTGAGCTGGGACGAGGCGCGGGTTCACCAAGCGGCGGCCGTTGCGGGGCGCCTCGGCCTGCCGACCACACCGGCCGAGGCCGTCTGGAGGTGCCGCGACAAACACCAGAGCCGGTCCGCCCTGGCCCTCGAAGGTGTGCCGCAGCCGGCTTTCGCCTTGGTCGGCAATGTCGAGGAGGCTCTGACGGCGGCCGCGGGCATCGGCTATCCCGTGGTGGTCAAGCCCCGGGCGGCGGCGGCCAGTTTCGGTGTCTCTCTCGTGCGGTCCCCGCAGGAGATGACCGAGTGCTTCGGATTCGCCGACCAGGCGACCGTGCCGCACATGCCCGACTACAACCAGGCCGTTCTGGTGGAGGAGTACCTGGACGGGCCTGAGGTGAGTGTGGACTCCGTAGTCGTCGGAGGGCGGGTACGCCCGCTGTTCGTCGGTCACAAGCAGATCGGCTACCCGCCCTACTTCGAGGAGACCGGGCATGTGGTGTCGCACGGTGACCCGCTCCTCGCGGATCCCCTGTTCCTGGACCTGCTCCAGGAAACCCACACCGCGCTCGGCTTCACCGAAGGCTGGACGCACACCGAGCTCAAGCTCTCCTCCTCCGGGGCCCCCAAGGTCATCGAGGTCAACGCTCGGCTCGGCGGCGATCTGATCCCCTACCTCGGCATGGCCGCCTCCGGGATCAATCCGGGCCTGATCGCGGCCGCAGTGGCCTGCGGGCGCGATCCGGAGATCGACGTCGAACGCGATCTGGTGGCGGCGGTGCGGTTCCTCTACGTCGACCACGACGACACGGTGATCGACAGCGTGGAATTCGACACCGCGGCGCTGCCTCCCGAAATCGACCAGGCGGTCGTGCTCGCCGCGCCCGGCGACATCGTTTCCCCGCCGCCGCGAGGGCTGTTGAGCGGCCGGGTCGCTTTCGTTACCGCGATCGCCGCGAAGGTCGAGGAATGCGAAGCCGCACTCGACGCGGCGGCGGCCGCCCTGCGCGTCGTCGAACGAGATCGTACCGAAACGCGGTGAGCGAGGAGACGACAAGCAACACGGCTCCCGCCAATGCCGCCGAGGCCACGGCCGGCGCATCCGATGCCGGGGTTCTCGCCACCTTCTCCGAGGCACCCTTCACGGTCAAGGCTCTGCTCTTCGGTGTCCTGGTCAACAAGCTGGGCTCGTTCGTTCAGGTCTTCCTCGTACTGTTCATGACCAGCCGAGGTTTCAGCGATGTCCAAGGCGGTGTGGCGCTCGGCGTCTACGGCGTCGGATCGGTGCTGGGCGTGCTGCTCGGTGGCACGTTCACCGACCGCATCGGTGCCCGGATGACCATCGTGCTGGGAATGGCGGGAACCGCTGTCCTGTTGATCGCCGTACTGCATGTGCGGCTCTACCCGGCCCTTCTGGTGTCCGTCGGACTCGCCGGCCTGATCAGCCAGGTCTACCGCCCGGCCGCCGCCGCCTTCATCGCCGAACTGATTCCGGGCAACCGCCAGGTGATGGTCTCCGCGATGTACCGCCTGGCCCTGAACGTCGGCACCACCGCCGCACCGCTACTCGGCACTTTACTGGTATCGGTCTCGTACGACCTGCTGTTCTACGGCGAGGCAGCTGCGGCACTCGGCTACGCCGCGATCGTCCTCGTGATGCTGCCTCGACAAGAACGCGCTGCCGAACCCACGCGGAAGGCCGCCGTCGAAGCCAGGCAGTCGAACGGGTACCGCGCCGTACTGCGCGACCGCCGCTACGTCGCCTACCTGCTGGCCATGCTGCTCAACGCCGCCGTGTACATCCAGTACCTGAGCACCCTCCCCCTGGCCATCCGAGACGCCGGATTCGACACCTTCTGGTATGGCGTCATGGTGGCAATCAACGGCGCGGTGGTCATCCTCTTCGAACTGCTGATGACCAAAGTCGTCCAGAACTGGCGCGTCCGCACCGTGCTGACCGTGGGCTTCTGTCTGCTCGGCTCCGGCATGGCCCTCTACGCCCTGCCAGGCGGAGTGGCGGTGTTCGTCGTGGGCACCCTGCTCTGGACGCTGGCCGAGATCATCGAAGGCCCCACCATGTTCGCCTATCCGGCCATCGCCGCCCCTGCCGGGGCCGGCGGCCGCTACCTGGGCGCCGCTCACGCCGTGTTCGGCATCGGCTCGGCCATCGGCCCGGCCGCCGGTGTCGCACTCTGGAGCGGCCTGGGCCGGACCTCCTGGCTCGTCATCGGCGCTGTCTCGGTACTGGCCCTGATCCCCGCCTGGTTCGCCGTCGGGCGAATGGGCTCCACTGCCTCCCTGGCGAAGAGCTCGGACTGACGGCCCTTCCCCCCGCCCTGTATCCCACGGCCACGGCACCGACACTGCGCCGCGGCCCGCTACTCCGAGGAACGAGGAGACCCCTTTGTCACTCACCGACACATCCCAGCCCCGAACGGCCACCCCCCGGCGCTTTCTGATGTGCCCGCCGCAGCATTTCGATGTGACCTACTCGATCAACCCGTGGATGGACCCGGCCAAGCCGGTGGACGGTTCGCTCGCCCTGGCACAGTGGGTGGGACTCAAGGACCTCTACGAGAGCCTGGGTCACACCGTCGAGGTGATCGATCCGCTGCCAGGCCTCCCCGACATGGTGTTCGCCGCGAACGGTGCCACGGTGGTCGACGGCCGTGTTCTCGCCGCCAGATTCCGCCACGTCGAACGTACCGCGGAGGGGCCGGCGTACCTGTCCTGGTTCCTTGAGAACGGCTACTCCGACGTCCACTGGCCCGAGCACATCAACGAAGGCGAGGGCGACTACCTGGTGGTCGGGCGCAAGGTGCTGGCCGGCACCGGTTTTCGTACCGATCCCCGCTCGCATGCCGAGGCCCAGGAGTTCTTCGGGCTCCCGGTGATCGGACTGACCTTGGTGAACCCCGAGTTCTACCACCTGGACACCGCACTGGCCGTCCTCTCCGACACCGAGATCATGTACTACCCAGATGCCTTCACCCCCGGTAGCCGGAGCGTTCTGCGCGAGCTGTTCCCGGATGCCATCCTCGCAACGGCCGAGGACGCCGCGGTCTTCGGCCTCAACGCCCTCTCCGACGGCCGCCACGTCCTGCTCCCGGACGCCGCCGTGCACCTCAAGCAGCACCTGAGCGAGCGCGGCTTCGTGCCCATCGGTGTCGACCTCACCGAACTCCTCAAGGCCGGCGGCAGCGTCAAGTGCTGCACGCTCGAACTCCGCTGACCCCGAACAGCGGCAGAGCCCCAGGTCGGTGATCTGG
>NZ_JBGBPT010000021.1:5261-110725 GCF_041106355.1 Streptomyces sp. BF23-19
GGGGCCCCTGCCGCTTCGGGCGCCGATCCTCACGTCCGTCCACCGAGAGGTCGACCTCTGGCAGCAGGTCGACGAGAACCTCGGACCGGAGCGGCGCCTTGGGCGAGGCGCGGTGGTACCCCATGGTGGTCTCGGCGCTGTCGACGCGAGTAACGGCTACGCGCCGCCGGACCAACGCGCTCCCCACGCCTGTCGATCTTGACGGCACCCGCTGAAGGAGAGCCGCAGACCGCTTTCTAGGCTGACCCCATGTCCGACGAGTCACCTCTCATCCGTAGCCTGCGGGCCGCTGTCGCCGCCGCTCCCGAAGACGTGCCGCTGCGGCTGCACTTCACCGAACTGCTCCTGGCGGAGGGGAGGCACGACGAGGCCGTCGCGCAAGCCGCGGTCGCGCTGCAGCACGCGCCGGGCGACGAAGCCGTACGGGACCTGATGGTCCGCGCCATGCAACTGCCCGCGGTCGGCACGCGACCCCCCGCCTTCGACTGGGCCGCCGCCGAGCAGGAAGTCGCCGGCGTCGTCGGCCCCCGCTTCGCCGCCGACCCCGCTGACCCCGCCGCCGCGGGCGACGCCACCGAGGCCCCCCTGACCGCGGACGGCAGCGGCGACCCGGCCGATGCGTCCGCCTGGAACATCGACGCCCCCGGCGACGTAAGCCTCGCCGACGTCGGCGGCATGCAGCAGGTCAAGGACCGGCTCGAAGCCGCCTTCCTCGCCCCGATGCGCAACCCCGAACTCCGCAAGCTGTACGGCAAGTCGCTGCGCGGCGGCCTGCTCCTCTACGGCCCGCCCGGCTGCGGCAAGACGTTCATCGCGCGGGCCGTCGCCGGCGAACTCGGTGCCGGCTTCATGTCGATCTCGCTCTCCGACATCCTCGACATGTACATCGGCACCTCGGAGAGGAACGTCCACGACATCTTCGAGGCCGCCCGCCGCCAGGCGCCCTGCGTGGTCTTCCTCGACGAGCTGGACGCGCTCGGCGCCAAGCGCTCGCGCATGCACCACAGCGGTCTGCGCAACGTCGTCAACCAGCTCCTCACCGAACTCGACGGCATCAACGCCGCACAGAACGAAGGCGTCTTCGTGCTCGCCGCGACCAACGTCCCCTGGGACGTGGACCTCGCCCTGCGCCGCCCCGGCCGCCTGGACCGCACCCTGCTCGTGCTGCCGCCCGATGCCCCGGCCCGGGAGTCGATCCTCCGCTACCACCTGCGCGATCGCCCCATCGAGTCCGTCGATCTCGGCAAGATCGTCAAGGCCACCGAGGACTTCTCGGGTGCCGACCTCGCCCATCTCTGCGAGAGCGCGGCCGAGTACGCGCTCCTGGACTCCGCCCGTTCCGGCACCGTCCGCATGATCGGCACCAGGGACCTCCTGAACGCGACCAAGCAGATCAAGCCGTCCAGCGAATCCTGGTTCGCCTCCGCCCGCAACGTCGCCATGTTCGCCAACGACGGCGGCATCTACGACGACCTGGTCACCTACCTGAAGAAGAAGCGCAAGCTGTGACGACACACCCACAGGTCCAACGGGCCCGGATGCTCTACGAGATGATGCGCCCGGAGGAGGCGCGCGAAGCGGTCGGCCGCCACCTCGCCGAGAACCCCGACGACCACCAGGCGTGGAGCCTGCTCGGCCAGTGCCTGCTGACCCTGGGCCAGTACTCCGAGGCCTTCGCCGCCGCGCTGGAGTCCCTGCGGCTCGAACCGGGCTTCCTCGACGCGCACTTCGTCCGCGGCTACGCCCTGCGCCACCTGGGCCGGCTGGAGGAGGCCGAGGCGGCGCAGCGCTTGGCGATCCGCATCGATCCGTGTGCCTGGGGACCCCGACGGCAGCTCGCCGAGCTGATGTTGGAACTGGCCCCGGACCGCCCGGAGGAGGCGCTCGAGCACGCCGAGGTCGCGGTGCGGGAGGGCCCGGAGGACACCTACACGTGGGTGACCATGCACAAGGTCGCCACGTTCCACGAGCGGACAGAGCTGGCCGACGAGGCCATCCGGCAGATCCTCCGCGTCGACCCCACGCACACCCTCGCCGTCACCGTGTCCACCGAGCGCGAGGCCGCCAAGGCCGGCACCTCCGCCGCCCGGGCCGCCGAACTGTACGCGGGTGGGCTCGCGGCCGCCCCGCACTCCGACGCGCTCCGCAAGGACCTCGACAGGGCCGTCTACCGGATGCTCCGCGGCACCCGATGGCTCGCCCTGCTCTGTCTGGTCATGGCCGCCGTCACCGTCGACGTCTTCCCCTCCGGGGGCGAGGCGAAGGAGCTGCCCGTCCATCTCGGCACCCGGCTGTGGGCGCTCACCCTGATGGCCGTGGTGTGGGGCTTCGGTGCCTGGCGCCGCTACCGGCGGCTGCGGACCGGGGCACAGCTCACCGTGTTCGCGCTCGTGCGCCGCTCGTTCTGGCCCAGGGTCGTGCTCGGCCAGGCCGCCTGGGCCACCCTGTGCGCGCTGCTGCTCGTCGCTCTTCCGTGGAGCGAGCGCACCGTCCCTCAGGTCCTGTTCTGGCTGGCACTCGTACCGAACCTGCTCAGCATCAGCCACGACCGGGACAAGGTCTGAAGGGCCGGGCCCTGCAACAGGCCAACGCCCTCTTCGACCTGGGGCGCCACGAGCAGGCCGTCGCACCCGCCGCCCAGCACTTCGCCGGCGACCCCGACGACCCGCCTGGTCAGGAGCGGTGTGGCGCGGGTACCACCGGCACTCGAGGAATCTCCTACTCGCCGAAGCGGCTCGGCTTCTTCCAGGAGCGCGAAGAACGGTGCCTGACCTGGGCTTTTGCCCGTCAGGCGCCGTTTGCTCGATTCACTCGACGCGGCTATCGGTTTTTTCCTGTTCCGCCCGGTTCCTCCCACGCCCCTTCCACTCCGGACCGGCAGCTGCGGACCGGTCACGGACCAACCCGGGCGGCCGGGACGTCAGGTGGGTGTGTGGGCGGTTTCGTTCTTCGTGGTGCCGTCTTCGTCCTGGGCCTTTGACGCAGCGGGCGGTTGCGGAGCGGGTGGGGTACGGATCAGCAACGCGACCAGCACGGCCAGGGCGCCGAGAACGGCGCCGATGCCGAATCCCCACCGGATGCCCGTGGCGAGGGCGCTGGTGGTGTCGGCGCCCTCGGCCGCTGCCGTGGCGGCGTGTCCCGACATGACACTGATGACCAGGGCGGTGCCGGCGGCCGCCGCGACCTGTTGGAGCGAGCCCAGGATGGCGGAGCCGTGGGGGTAGAGGTGCGGCGGCAGTACGGACAGACCGGAGGTGAAGACGGGGGTGAAGACGAACGCCATGCCCGCACTCAGGGCCACGTGAAGGGCGAGCACCAGCCACGGCGAGGTGTGTTCGCCCGTGAGGGCGAACAGGCCGAGGCAGAGCGCTGTGAGCACGGCTCCGGGTACGACCAGGCGCGGTGCGCCGAATCGGTCGTAGAGCTTGCCGACCTGTGGTCCGAGCAGGCCCATGGTCAGGCCGCCGGGGATGAGGAGCAGCCCGGTCTGCAGTGAGGTCAGGCCGCACACCTCCTGCAGGTAGATCGGCAGCAGGATGAACGCACCCATGAGGGCCATGAAGGACAGGCACATCAGACCCAGCGCCACGGAGAAGTGACGGAACGTCAGTGCACGCAGGTCCAGCAGCGGTGCGGACGAGCGCTGCAGTGCCAGCTGACGCCATACGAACAGGCCCACCAGCACGGCGCCGACCAGGGTGATGACCTCCGGGGGCACGGGAGCCTGGGCCGCGTTCTCGGCACCGAGCCCACTCAGACCGTAGACCAGGGCGCCGAAGCCCGCTGCCGCCAGGGGGACGGACAACCAGTCGATCGGGGCGGCCTGCGGCTCGCCGATGTTCACCAGGTTGCGCCGACCGAATATGGCCATGGCTCCGGCGATGGGAAGCACGGCCAAGAACAGCAGGCGCCATGACCCCAGCTGCAGCAGCACACCGGAGACGGCGGGGCCGAGGGCGGGTGCGACGGAGATGACGAGGGTGATGTTGCCCATGACACGGCCGCGGTCCTGCGGGGGTACGAGGGTCATCAGCGTCGTCATGAGCAGCGGCATCATGACGGCGGTGCCGCTCGCCTGGACGACGCGGGCGGCCAGCAGTACGGGGAAGGCGGGCGCGGCCGCGGCCAGGGCCGTGCCGGCGAGGAACAGCGCCATGGCGAGGCCGAAGGCGGTCCGGGTCGTCACGCGCTGCAGGAACCACCCCGTCACCGGGATGACGACAGCCATGGTGAGCATGAAGGCCGTGGACAGCCAGCCTGCGGCTGCCGCGGTGACCTCGAAATCGCGCATGAGTCGCGGGATCGCGTTGACCATGATCGTCTCGTTGAGGAGGACGACGAACGTGGACAGCACGAGAATCCGCAGCACGGCGGTGACGCGGGCGGGCGAGAGGGTGGGGGTTTCGTGTGGTGCGGGCATGGCGCCTTCCGTCATGTGAGTGTCCTCCGCGCGTGGCGGTCACACTGACAGACTGCGGCGCCGGGAAGAACTCATCGGTCTTCGCCGATCCTGCCGGTGCCGCCGCCCGAGCTCAAACCATTTTGCCGACCGGCAACGGCCGAGACATGCGTTCCGGGGCAGGCCGGCGCCGAGCTCCGGGACGACCGGCACCAAGCACACCCTTCCTTCCCGGGCGCCTGGAGCCTGGGTCTTCCGCCGCGCCGGCCGAGGTCCGCGCCTGAACGGTCCGGCCCCTCTTCGAGTCCGTGGTCGGCCTCTCCCCCACGGATGGCCGCTCGACCGACCGCGTCGCACGGGGGTGGGCGGTACGGCCGGTGGCGTACGCCGTCGTCGACGCACAGGGACGAGGAGTGCGGCACCTGGTTCCCCGCCGAGTGGGGAACCAGGCTCCCCCGTCGTTCAGTCGCAGCAGTCGCAGCAGCACTTGCACGGATTGCAGCAGCCACCGCCGCCACCGCCGCAGCCGTCGCCCGAGCCACCACCGGAACCGCCAGAGCCACCGGACCCATGACTGCCACCCGAACCGCTGGAGGAGCCACCCGAGTTGCCGCCGCCCTGGCCACCGAACCAGCCGTCGCCTCCGGAACCGTCCCTGCCGGAACCATCCCGGCTCGACGAGGCGCCGTTGCGGTTGCCGTCGCCGAACTGCCAGGACTCTCCGTCATCCTGGCCGGAGTCTTCGTTGCAGCGGCAGCATCTGGAGCACAACCCGCAACCGCCACACAACCGGCCCCACTCGCGACACCGCCGACACTGCCCCTGCGACGACCGGCCCGACGACATCACCCCGCCTTCCGGGGCCACGCCCGCAAGCTCCCCTACGCCACAGGCCGCGCCCGTGCCGGTCCCCGAGGGCGTTTCCGTCTCCGCACGGCGTCCCAGCCAGGGCAGCATGCGCGGGCCCCGCACCTGGCGGCGGTGCTGATGGTGACGATGCCGAGGGTCGAAGACTCGATCGACGGCACGCTCCAACTCGCCTCCCAGAAGCACCGACACCAGCCGCCCGTCGACGAACACGACGTCGGACAGGGCGAATCGGATTCCACGGACGGCGTCGTCACAGAGCCTGCGCACCTCGGCGCGGTCCGCGCCGGTCACGGCGATCGGGTTCCACGCGCCGGACGCCACGTCCGCGTCCAGGTCCTCCACCGCGTCCAACAGATGCGCCAGCCGACCGAACAGACGGCCCGCTTCCGCCAG
The DNA here is from genome assembly GCF_041106355.1 of Streptomyces sp. BF23-19. Lineage (NCBI taxonomy): Bacteria > Bacillati > Actinomycetota > Actinomycetes > Kitasatosporales > Streptomycetaceae > Streptomyces > Streptomyces sp. BF23-19. Next base: position 10,924 of record NZ_JBGBPT010000021.1, read on the forward strand.
CGGTTCGGCGTTGCCCGGGCGGTCCGTGAGCACTGCGGTGTACGCGAAGGCGGCTGCGGTCGCCGTCTCCGCAGGCTCCGTGACCGTCAGCAGCGAGCCACCGGGGCCGGTCGACCGCTCGATGTCCGGCTGGCGCTCGACCGCTCCGAGCAGCAGCGTGGTGTCGAAGCCGAGTCGTTCGCCGCCCGCGACTCCCGCACGGTCCCAGTTGTGGGCGATCCGGCGTGCCGCCAGCGCCACCGGGCGGCGCCCCAGCAAGCCGTCGCCATCGGTCGCGTGGTCACGCATCTTCGCTGCGGCCAGCACCAGCGACACCGTCGCCGCCAGCCGCGCACCCTCACCCTGCGCCACGTCCGCCGACCGCATCCCGCGCAGCGGGCACGGACCGGCACCCCGCCGCCAGTCCCCGGTACGCTCCGACTGCGCTTCGGTCAGCACCGAGACGATCAGGCCGTCGTAGTTGGTGGCCACCCTCGCGAACTGCCCGTATTCGCTGCGCAAAGCCAGGCACAGCCCGCACAGATGCGCCATCCACTCGGTACGCAAGCCCTCGCCCAGGCGATGACGGCATGGCCTGATGATTCCGAACACCGAAGTTCTCCCCCTAGGAACAGCTACCCGCATCCGGTCGCACGGCTCACGGACGCAAGACTGCACATGAGGCACGACCCGGCGCGACGTCAACCGCATGTGACATCGACGCGCGGCCGACATCCTAGATGGTCCCTTCCGAGGGGTGTCCGCGGAGTCGAGTACGACAGCGTCCGAGGTCGTTACGTGACGAACGACCAGGACCGGGTGCGGTCCCGTCGAGCGTCACCGGCGGTCGATGGGTTCTCCCGAGCCTCTCATGGGGCCGCCCTCGTCGCGCAGATCGTGGCGGCCGAGCGCGAGCGCCTCCTCTCGGGTGGCTGACGGCCGCAAGACCTGCTGTGTGGGGTTTGATGTACTTGGGTCGATCGGCGTTCTCGGTGGCGCGATCGTCCGCTGCATGGAGTGACCATGCGCCCGGCCGGTCTGTTCGAGGGACCGGCAAAGAGTGATGAGGCTGCGATGAGTGAACTGACGAAGCCCGAGATCGAAGTTCCGGAGGGTGACGCTCCGCAGGAGCTGGCCGTTCGGGACATCGTCGTCGGGGACGGGGCCGAGGCGAAGCCGGGCAGGGTGGTCCGGGTTCACTACGTCGGGGTCACCTTCGAGTCCGGAGTGGAGTTCGACGCCTCCTGGGACCGGGGCGAGCCGTTCAAGTTCGCCGTGGGTGGCGGCCGGGTCATCAAGGGCTGGGACCGGGGAATCAGGGGGATGAAGGTCGGGGGTCGGCGCGAGATCATCATTCCCCCGCGCCTCGGCTACGGCAAGCAGTCCCCCTCGCCGTTGATCCCGGCGGGTTCCACGCTCGTCTTCGTGGTGGACCTGCTCTCCGTGGTCTGAGGAAGGCCCGCTTCTCCCCGGCCCGCCTGTCGGCCGGCCCGCTGATCGATGGGGCCGGTGGGCCACTCGTCCACGGCACCGTGCGCTGGAGCAAGCCGAGGAAGCATCGACCCACGCGCCGCGGTCGGGCGCGGTGTTCGCCGTCGGTCATGGGCACGGCGCTCCGGGACGTCGACCGAACCCACCCCCGTGAAGCTCGGCCCCGACCCGGCCGGCGCCGCCGGCCCGAACGCGAGGCCGAGGTGATGGCCGGCGTGATCCGACAACTCATGTACCGGGGACGCGAGGTCCCCTCCAGCCGGCCCGCCAGTGGCGCCGAGAGCTGGGACGCGCTGTTCGCCGAGCCGCACAGGAAGAAGAAGCGTCGCCCGAAATGATCAACATCCTCTTCACCGGCACGGCCGTGGTGCTGCTGTGCTTCGCCGCCTACTGGGTGCGCGGGCGCGGCGGACACCGCCCCACGGGCACCTGGGCGATGGCGGCGCTGCTGACCTCGTTCGCCCTCGCCTTCGCCTCCTACGCCCCCGCCGTGGAGCGCGCGGTCGAATCGGTGGTCCCTCACGTCGCCCGGCTCCTCAGCAACACCTTCACCCTGACGGCGGCCACCTCGGTCCTCGCCTTCCTCTTCCAGCTCAACCTGGAGCGCGAGCGGGCCCACCGGCAGATCCGACTGCGCGTCATCGCCCTCGCGCTCTGCGTCGCAGGCATGACGGCCTTCTTCCTCGCCGAACAACTCACCGGCCGCAGCCCGGTGTTGCACGCGTGCTACGTGCTCGTCCACATCTCCTTCCTGGGGTACACGGCCAAGGAATTCCTGTTGCAGACCTGGGCCCAGTCCCAGCGCTCGACCCGCCCCAGTCAGCGCTGGGGCCTGCGCACCACCTCGGTCGGCTGTGGTCTCGCGCTCGTCCACGCCGCGTACAAGCTCTTCGCCCTGGTCTCCATCGGCCTCGGCCTGGGGCTCGTACCCGACCACGCCCGGTGCTCGACGCCGCTGACCCCCTTGCGCTGCACGTTCAGCGTGACCGCGCCCGCCGTCGCCGTCCTCCTCATCACCGTCGGACTCACCCTCCCCGCCCTGCTGTGGCCGCTCAGCCGACTGCGCCGCCGTCGCCGGGAACGGACCTCGTTCACCGCGCTGGAACCCCTGTGGCGGGAGGTCACCGCCGCGGTCCCCGAGGTCGTGCCCGACCCGGGCCACGCCGAGAAAGGGGCCGACACCCCCGAGTGCGACGCCGAGGTGGAGGCGGCGGTCATCGCGGCGGCCGTCGACGCGAAGCGCTCCGGGCTCCCCCTCGTCGGCGAAGAGGCCCCGCCAGCCGCCGGTACCCGCTCCCGCAAGGGCGATCTCCCGGCGGAGACCGCGTGGCTGCTGCTCGTGGCGGGCGCGTACACGCGCCGCCCGGCACGCGAGCACGCAGGCGCACACACGGGCGCGGCCTCATGACCGCCCCGCGGCAGGACCCCCTGCGCGACCCGCGCTTCTTCACCGACCCCTACCCCACGTACGACCGGCTGCGCGAGGGCTGCCCGGTGCGACGCGTCCCCACCGGCTCCGGCGGGCACCACGCGTACCTGATCACCGGCCACGCCGAGGCCCGCGAGGCGTTCACCGACCCCCGTCTGTCCAAGGACACGGCCCGCTTCTTCGCCGACCGGCCCTCGAACCGCGACCTGCACCCGGCGATCTCCCGCAACATGCTGGCGAGCGACCCACCCGCGCACACCCGCCACCGGCGGGTGGCGACGCCCCTGTTCACCACCGGACGCGTCCGGGAGCTGCGCCCGTACATCACCCGGGTCGTCGACGACCTCGTGGCCGCGTGGCGACCGGGTACGGACATCGACCTGGTGGCGGACCTGGCGGTACCCCTGCCGGTCACCGTCGTCTGCGAGCTGCTGGGGGTGCCGGAGTCCGACCGTGCCACGCTCGCCGGCTGGTCCCACGACCTCTTCGACGCGACCGACACCGACCGCGTCGACGCCGCGTCGCACCGGATCGGCGACCACCTCACCCACCTGATCGACACAGCCCGCGCCACCCCCGGCGACGGCCCGCTCCCTTCCCTCCTGCGCGACTGCGACGCGGGCGGCCTCGACCGGGACGAGATCGTCTCCCTGGCCGCCCTCATCCTGGTCGCCGGGCACGAGACCACCACCCACTTCATCGGCAACGCCGTCCTGGCCCTGCTCCGCCACCCCGAGGCCTTCGACCGCCTGCGCCGGGACCCGGACCTGATCCCCGGCGCCCTGGACGAGCTGCTCCGCTTCGACTCCCCGGTGAGCGTGGCCACCTTCCGCCACAGCACGCAGGACCTGCGGGTCGGCGGGGTCGACATCCCGGCGGGCTTCCCGGTGCTCATCGCCCCCGGAGCCGCGAACCGGGACCCCGCGGCGTTCCCCGACCCGCACCGCCTCGACCTCGACCGCGACGCCGGCGGCCACCTCTCCTTCGGCCACGGCATCCACCGCTGCCCGGGCGCCCCCCTGGCCCGCGCCGAGGCGGAGATCGCCCTGCGCACCCTGGTGACCCGCTTCCCGGACATCCACCTGGCCGTCCCCGCGGAATCCCTGACCTGGCGCCGAACCCGCCTCACCCGCGGCCTGACCACCCTCCCACTGACCCTCTGACCCTCTGACCCTCTCCCGCCCCGTACACAACTGCCCTGGCCGCGAGGGTGGTTCGAGTCATCCGTTCGCTTCGGATGTCACCCGATGGGCTGACCGGGTCCTTTTTCGTGCATGGCGCATCGATGCGGTTCTAACCTGAACACGCAGCGTGTTCCGCGCGCTGCGGCCCCTCCCGGCTTGCCCCGAATGCAGGATTCGGGAGAGGGCCCGGCCGCGCCGCGTCAGCCCTGCGGCTGCGGCCGGCCGACCGGCGCGGTCGGCGACGATCGTGCGGACCCGAGCACGATCGTCCGGACCCGATCCCCTCATCCCGAGATGCCGTGCGGCGGATATGGGACTAGCGTCACTAAGTGAGAACCGCAACTGCGGGGAACACTCAGCCCGCAGGAGCGCGCCCAAGCACCTTGCTTGAGGAATCGCGTGTCGGCCTGGAGGTCCGCCGCCCCAACAGGCGGCGTTGACAGGGGAATCGCGCGTCGCAGCCATGCGGTCATCCACGCACCCGCGCTCCACCCCTTTGCGCGGGAGGGCGTTCTTCAGCGTCCCGAAGTGCGTGGCACGTCAACGACAAGAAGGGTTCGGAATCATGCAAGCACTGAGAGTGAAGCGGCTCTTCGCCGTGTCCGCCATCGGTGTCCTGATGGCAGGCGGCGCCGCCCTCGGAGCCGCAGGTACGGCCTCGGCAGCGGCCCCCACGCACTCGGTCACGTACGTCAGCGGCGGCAGCTGGGACGACGACGACCACGGGTACGGCGGCCACCACGGTTACGGCGGCCACGGCCACGGCTACTACGACGACGATGACGACTGGGGCGGAGGCTGGGACGACGGCGACTGCTGATCGCGCAGCTTTCGGCACGGACGGACGGACCGGCGCGGGCACACCCGCGCCGGCCCTTCCGTGCGCGGGAGGCCGGTGAGACCAGGGGCGTAGCGGGCCGGTTCGGCCGCCGGGTGCCCCACCGGGGTGTCACGGCGGCGGACGGTCCTGAGGCGGGTGCCGGTACGAGTCGGGCCGCGGCTCCATCCGGGACACCACCTCCGCGAGCCGCGCGCAGAGCTGTTTGATCTCCTCATGCGTTCTGTCGCGCTCGGTGATGACGGCCGCGATCAGGAGAGCCGTCAGCGCGGTCGTGCCGTTGAAGGCCTGCAGCGTGACCATGCCGGCGACGACGTCCTCGCCGACGAACGGGCCTCGGTCGCCGTCGGCGGCCAGGATCGCCAGCGTCACCACGACGAGCGCGCACGGCGCCGCCCCGGCCAGTCGGAAGCGGAAGGCCGCCCAGATCAAGAACGGCGAGACGAGGAAGAGCAGGTTCGAGTCGCGCGTCCGCGTCGCCAGGAGCGTGACGAAAACCGTACCGAGCGCCAGCGCCACCGCCTCGAACCATCGGCCGATTCGGGCCCGCACCGGCCACCGGGCCTTGCGCAGCACCAGCAGGAAGGGCGTGACGACGAGGATTCCCATCGCGTCACCGGTCCACCACACCGACCACGTCGGCCAGAAGTCGCCCGCGTCCAGTGCTCCGGAGAGAACCAGTACGCCGCTGCCGATGGTCGAACTGATCGACATCCCGGCGAACGCGCCGAGGAAGACCAATGCCAGTACGTCCCGCAGGCGGTCCAGTTCGTTCCTGAACCCGGCTCTGCGCAGCATCAGACAGGCGCAGACCGGAGCGAGTGTGTTGCCCGCGGTGATGGCCAGTACGGAGATCAGCGACGGCCCGAGGGACACGTTGACCAGGAACGCGCCGAGCGCGATGCCCGGCCAGACGCGCAACCCCATCATGAGCAGCGCGGCCAGGGCGACGCCCGTGGGCGGCCACAGGGGGGTGACCTGGTCGCGCACCAGCTGCTGGAGGAGGCCGACCTGCGCGGCCCCGTAGTAGACGGCGGCGACGGCGAGGATGCGCAGCGCGGTGGACCCGATACGACCCATCTCCGCGCTGCCCACGACAGCAGTCTGCGCTCAGATCCCGGCACCGGCGACCCCAGGGACCGGCGACCGCCATCGGTCAGTCCGGCTCCTGCGGGCCGTCGTAGCGGACGACGAGGACCGCGGCGTCGTCGCGGTGTCCCGTCAGGTCGGCGACCTTGACGACGGCGGAGGCCAGCACGTCGGGATCGGCGTCGAACCCCGCGCGCACCAGCTTCTCCACCTCGGCCAGACCGGACTCCATCGGGTAGTGCGGGCCCTCCACCACTCCGTCGGTGAGCAGGACGAGCACCCCTGCCTCGGTCAGACGCCGGTGGGTCACCGGGTACCGCTCCCCGGGCACGATGCCCAGCGGCGGGCCGCCGAGGTCGAGTGCGATGCCGTGACGGCCGCCGGCCGTGGCCCAGACCATGGGCACATGGCCGGCCCGGGAGACCGTCAGATCGCGGCTGGCCGGGTCGAAACGCAGGAAACAGCACGTCGCGAAGAGGCCGCGCCCCATGGCGATCAGCAGATCGTTGGCGCGGCCCAGTACCTCTTGGGTGTCGCTGGTCGTCTGTGCGAGGGCGCGCAGGCTGGTGCGTACCTGCCCCATGAAGGCGATGGCCTCCACATCGTGGCCCTGCACGTCGCCGACCGTGAGCCCGAGTGACCCGTCGTGCATGACGAAGGCGTCGTACCAGTCGCCGCCCACCTCCAGACCGCCTCGGGAGGGCGCGTACCTGGCGGCCAGTCGCAGCCCGGGCAGTTCGGGCAGCCCGGGTGGGAGCATGTGGCGTTGCAGAGCCTGGGCCAGTTCGACCCTGGCCCGCTGGTACTCGATCCGGTCCAGGGCCTGATCGACGAGCTGTCCGAGTGCGACCAGAAGTTCCTGCACGTTGTCGGGCTGCTCGGGACGGTGTCCGCGCATCACGGCTCCTGGCTCTCCGCAGCGCCCCCACCTCACCGTAGCCGCTGCTCCCGTGCGCCTCCACAGGGGTGAACCGGCAGGGGTGAACCGGCGGTGGACCGGCGGGCCGGGTGGGCTCAGGAACCGATCTCGAACTCGGGCGCCCGGAGGCTGTCCAGGCATGCGGTCTTCGGCGCGGCCGGGTTGTCGAAGAAGGAGACGGCGATCTCCTGGGCGCACTTGGAGGTGGCGAAGACGACGTGCGGCTCGTACGGGACCGTGACGACCTTGGCCTTGCTCAGCGTGTCGGCGACGTACGGTCCGTTGTCGGCCCCGGTCTGGGAGTCGAATCCGCCGGACAGGGCGAGGGTCGGGATGTCACCGCGCGTGACGTCCCGGATGGAGGGCGCCGCCGCGGGGACGTTCCAGGCGTCGCAGTCGGGGTGGAGGAAGGTGAGCTGCGGGGCCTGGGCCTGCACCGAGCGAGGGAAGGACGGGAACGTCGCCTGTCCGCCCCGGAGCGCCGCCTGCTCGCTCTCGTACGGGGTCCACTCGCTGCAGAAGACGCCGTAGACGAGACCGTGCGCGACCCTTCCCATGGCTTGGGGGCTGAGCTTGCCGCCCGCCCACTGTTGGGCGATGCGTTGCGGCTTGCCGTGCGCCAGCTCGTCGAGCGCGGCGGGTACCTGGGGCGCCACGTGCGTGGCCGAGGTCATCCAGTTCACCAGGGCCCCGCCGTCCAGGACGACCTTCACCGGCTTGTCGCTGCCGGGGAGGGTGACGGTGGTGGTGACGGGATGGGCTTCGAGTTCGCGGACGAGTCGGTCGAAGGTGGCCGACAGGTTCGGATAACGCTTGTTGCACGCCGGCTGCTCCGCGCAGGCCTTGAACAGCCCGTCGAAGCCCTGCCGGGCGCTGCTCCAGGTCGCCGCCGACCCGGCCTTGGAGGGCGGCAGGATGCCGTCGATGCCCACCGAGCGGAGCCCCTCGGGGTGCAGGCGCATGTAGACCAGCGCCAGGTGGGTGCCGTAGGAGATCCCGTACAGGTTCCACTGCTCAATGCCGAGGGCCTTGCGCAGGTCCTCGTAGTCGGCGGCGCTCTCGGTGTCGTTGTATGCGCTGAGGTCGATCCCGCGGGCCGCCAGTCGGTCGCGGCAGGCCTTCGTCGCCTCGACGTGCAGTCGTCCGGTGGACGGGGCGTCGTAGACGAGGCCGACGGAGCGTGCGTTGAACTCGTCGATGTTGGGGCAGAGGAGGTTGGGTTCGGCCGAGTACGTACCGCGCTGGGACATGAAGACGACGTCACGGTCGCGGTTCAGGCCGCCGTCGATCGCCATCTTCGCCTCGCCCACGGCGTCGTCGCCGGGGCCGCCCGCGAGCCACACGATGGGGTCGGGTTTCGGCTTGTCGGTCGCGGCGGGCACGATCGCGACGCCGAGTTCTATCGTCCGGCCGCTCGGTTCGGCGCGGTTCTCGGGCACGGTGAGCGTTCCGCAGCGGGCCTCGTCGAGGGCCTCGATCGGTTCCGGCGTCTTCGGGCAGGGGCCCGGTTCGAAGCGGGCGTCACCCACGGTCCGGGCGACCGTGCCGATCGGCGCGTCGGGGCTCGGGCTGGTGTCGGTCCAGGACTGTGCCTGAGCGGGGGCCGCGAGCAGGCCGGTGACGAGGAGACCGGTCACCAGGCCGGACGACGTGGCCAGGAGCCGTCGTGCGGTGCGGCGCCGACGGGGTGCAGGGTGGAGTGCCATCTGCCCTCCTGGTCATTTCGGGATGATCCTGAACGGTTCGGTTCGAGGCCGTCGACGCAGTCGGTGTCGGGCGCGGTGGGACTCACGTCGTGCGCACCGCGACTGCGGGACCACCCGTGGCCGATCCCGGGGATCTGCACGGCGGTCGGGCGGGACGGGTCGCGGGCCACGTCCTTCGCCCCACTCGACCCCGTCGTCACGTCGAACGCGCCGGAGACGATGGGTGCCGGGCCCGGGCCGGCCGTGGCCACCCGCTGGAGGTCGGCGAAGTCGGCGGCGTTCTCGCTGGTGTTGCAGGCGCTCAGGTCGAGTTGCGGGCAGGCGAGGTTCGGCAGGTCGTAGAGGTTGCCGTGCCGGCCCAGGGCGATCTGGTCGCGGTCCTTGTTCAGGCCGGACTCGACGAGGAACGCGATGTCGTCGAACGTGTCGCCGCCGGGGTCGGAGCGGGCGGCGTGCTGTGGCATGTGATCTCGTTCCTCTGCCGACAGCAACGGCTGCCCCGCCGGTCCAGGCGGCAGCGGTTCGGACGGAACGCTCGCTCTCGACGCTACCGGCTGGACCGTACGCGCGCATGCGGAGCGAGTCGGCGCCCCACGCCGCGCGGGCCCGGAGGGAGGGGGCGCCCTCCGGGCCCGCGCGTCACGACGGAAGCCACTGCCGCCAGGTGGCCTCGTTCCGCTTCGCCCAGCGGGCCGCCGCTTCCTGGGGCGACAGCTTCTCCTCGGCGATCATCAGGGCCACGTCGTTCTGCATCTCGGTCGTCCACCGGAACTTCTTCAGGAAGGCCGCGGCGTCACCGCCGCCGGCCGCGAAGCGGGCGTTGAGGAACTTCTGCAGCGGCGTGTGCGGGTACGCGCAGGCGACCTTCTGCGGGTCGGTGTCGCAGCCCTCCTCGTAGGCGGGGAGCTTCACCTCCGTCATCGGGACCCGCTCGAACAGCCACTGGGGCTTGTACCAGTAGCTCAGGAACGGCTTCTTCTCCTTGGCGAACTGCTTGATCTGCGTGATCTGCGCCGCCTCGGAGCCCGCGAACACGACCTGGTAGTCGAGGTCCAGGTTCTTCACGAGGGCCTTGTCGTTCGTCACGTAGGACGGGGAGCCGTCCAGCAACTGGCCCTTGCCGCCGCTCTCCGCGGTACGGAGCTGGTCGGCGTACTTGTTCAGGTTCTTCCAGTCGGTGACGTCCGGGTGCTGCTCGGCGAAGTACGTCGGCACGAACCAGCCGATGTGGCCGGTCACCCCGAGGTCGCCGCCCCGCTCGATCGTCGCCTTCTCGTCGATGTACCGCTTCTCCTGCTCCGGGTGGCCCCAGTCCTCCAGGATGGCGTCCACCCGGCCCTGGCTGAGGGCGTCCCAGGCGGGCACCTCGTCGATCTGGACGGTGTCGACCCGGTAGCCGAGTTCGTGCTCCAGCAGGTACTGGGCGACGGCGACGTTGGCCTGCGCGCCGACCCACGACTGCACGGACAGCGTCACCGTGCGGGAGCCCTTCGCGTCGGCGTACGGGGAGGCCTGGCGGGTCATGTCGGCGGCGCCGCAGCCCGTGAGGGCCGTGAGGGCGACGGAGACGGCGGCTGCTGCCGCGAGGACGGCGGAGCGTGTGGTGCGAGCCATGTCAGGCCCCCTTTCCGGTGAGGTCGCGGCGCCCTGTGGGCTGGGTGACGCGGTCGAGCATCAGGCCGAGGCAGACGATCGCCGCGCCGGCGACCAGACCGGTCGCCAGGTCGCCCTGGGCGAGGCCGAATACCGCGTCGTAGCCGAGCGCGCCGCCGCCCACGAGGCCGCCGATGACGACCACGGCGAGGACCAGCACCACGCCCTGGTTGACGGCCAGCAGCAGCGCGGGCCGGGCCAACGGCAGCTGCACCTGGAGCAGTTGCTGTCGACCGGTCGCGCCCATCGAACGTGCGGACTCCAGCGCGGCCGGGTCCACCGCGCGCACGCCCTGGGCCGTGATGCGCACGACCGCGGGCAGCGCGTAGACCACGGCGGCCGCGGCGGCCGGGGCGCGGCCCACACCGAACAGGGCGACGACGGGGATCAGGTAGACGAACTGCGGCATCGTCTGGAAGACGTCGAGCACCGGACGCAGGGCGTGCCCCAGGCGGGTGCTGCGGGCCGCGGCGACGCCCAGCGCGAAGCCGAGCAGGAGGGTCACGGTGACGGCGGCCAGGACCTGGGACAGCGTGTCGAGCGCCGGGTCCCAGACGCCGAGGACACCGATCGCGGCCATCGCGAGGACGGCGGTCGCGGCGGTGCGCCAGGTGCCGATGAGCAGGGCGAGGACACCGACGGTCAGCAGGACCGCCCACCAGGGCAGCCACTGCAGTCCGCCGCGCAGGGGGTTCAGCACCCACGTGGTGAAGTGCCCCGCCCAGTCCGCGGTACCGCCGACGAGGGGCACGCCGGAGTAGAGGTGGGCGGTCATCCAGTCGACCGCCCCGTTGACGGGCTCGGCGATGTCCACCGTCCACGCGTCGGGCCAGGAGAGCCGGTCGAGGAGGCGCGCTCCGACGGCGACGACGGCGGTCACCAGGGCGGCGAGGGCCCAGCGGAGCCGGGACCGGTCGGCCGGGGCTTCGCCGATCCGCCGGCCGGCCGCGGCGGTGACCCGGTCCAGGACGACGGCGAGCAGCACGATCGGTACGCCGGCGGCGAGCGCGGCGCCGACGTCGACGGAGGCCAGCGCCTGGTAGACGCGGTCGCCGAGACCGCCCGCGCCGATGACGGAAGCGATCACGGCCATGCCGAGCGCCATCATGATCGTCTGGTTGACGCCGAGCAGGAGTTCCTTGCGGGCCAGCGGCAGTCGGGCGGTCAGCAGCCGCTGCCGGCCGGTGGCGCCGAGGGAGGTGGCGGCCTCCACGACCCCGGCGTCCGCGTCGCGCAGCCCGAGCGCGGTCAGGCGGGCCATGGGCGGGGCCGCGTAGACGACGGTCGCGAGGACGGCGGCGGGCACGCCGATGCCGAAGACCAGGACGACGGGCAGGAGGTACGCGAAGGCCGGCAGCACCTGCATGGTGTCCAGTACGGGCCGCAGGATCCGGTGCATACGGTCGGACAGGCCGGCGGCCAGCCCGAGGAGGCCTCCGAGCAGCACGGACGCGGCGACGGCGACCACCATCAGGGCGAGGGTCTGCATGGTGGGCACCCACATGCCGAGCAGTCCGCACACGGCGAAGGCGGCGACGGAGGTCAGCGCGAGCCGGACGCCGGCGACGCGCCAGGCCAATAGAGCGGCGGCGGCGGTGACGCCGGCCCAGCCGAGAGCGAGCAGCACCAGGTACACGGCGCGGACGGACACGACGACGACGTTGCTGACGTGTCCGAGGAAGTAGAGGAAGAGCGGGTGGCCGTCGCGGTTGTCGATGATCCAGTCGCTGGTGCGTTCGAGCGGTCCGGACAGGTCGACGGTGAGCGAGGCCGGCCAGTTCCCGGCGCCCAGGAGTACCCAGCCGAGGACGAACGCGACGGCCGCGCAGGCGACGATCAGCCGGCCGCGGTGGCGGGTGAGCGTGCGCAGCACACCGGGTCCGGTGGCGGTGGGGGGCGTGGGGGCGGTCGTGGTCGTGGTCGTGGAGTCCGGCGGGGCGGGGGTGACGGTGGTGGTCATCGGCCGCACCGCCCGGCGTGGGTCGCGGCCGTGGCGGCGCCGGTCGTGCCGCACGGCGGCGGCCAGGTCGTATGGTCGTACATCAGGCCACCGCCTTCCCGGTCGCGGCCGGGACCCCGGCGACGACACCGAGCAGTCCCGCGTGGTCGACCACACCGACGCACCGGCCGTCCTCGACGACCCGCGCGTTCTCGCCCGTCCGGGCGACGGCCTCGATGGCCTCGTGGACGGTGGCGCCCGGGGCGAGCGCGGGGCCGGCCTCGGACTCGCCGATCAGAGCGGGGCGCATGGCCGAGCGCACGGTCAGCACCTGCTCGCGCGGCACGTCGCGGACGAAGTCCCTGACGTAGTCGTCGGCGGGGGCGCCGACGATCTCCTCTGGCGTGCCGAGCTGCACGATCCGGCCGTCGCGCATCAGCGCGATGCGGTCGCCGAGCTTCAGCGCCTCGTTCAGGTCGTGCGTGATGAAGACCATCGTGCGTCCCTCCTCCCGGTGCAGGCGTACGACCTCTTCCTGCATGTCCCGGCGGATGAGCGGGTCCAGTGCGCTGAACGGCTCGTCGAACAGCAGGACTTCGGGGTCCACGGCGAGTGCGCGGGCCAGGCCCACGCGTTGCTGCTGGCCGCCGGACAGCTGGCTCGGCCTGCGGTGCTCCATGCCGTCCAGGCCGACCTTGGCGACGAACTCGGCCGCGCGTTCGCGCCGTTCGCCGCGTCCCACGCCCTGGATTTCCAGCCCGTAGGCGATGTTGTCGAGCACCGTCCGGTGCGGGAGCAGTCCGAAGTGCTGGAAGACCATGGCCGCCCGGTGTCGGCGCAGCTCGCGGAGCCGGCCGGTGTCCATGGACAGCACGTCCTCGCCGTCGATGGAGATCGTGCCCGAGGTCGGTTCGATGAGCCGGGTGAGGCAGCGTACGAGCGTCGACTTGCCGGAGCCCGACAGGCCCATGACGACGAAGACCTCGCCCTTGCGGACGTCGAAGGAGACATCGCGGACGGCGGCGGTGCAGCCGGTACGTTCGCGCAGCTCGGCGGCGTCGAGGGCCCCGAGCTCCGGGTCGGCGGGCACACGGTCCGCCTTCGGGCCGAAGACCTTCCACAGGTCGCGTACGGAGAAGACGGCCTCCGCGTCAGTGTCCGGCGTTTTGCTCGGGGGGTTCGTCGGGGGGTTCGTCAGGGGGGTCGTGGGCTGGTTCATCGGGTGGTTCCTCCCAGCAGGTCGGCGCATTTCTCGCCGACCATGAGCACGCCGATCATGGGGTTGACGGCGGTCATGGTGGGGAATACGGACGCGTCGGCTATCCGGATGCCGTCGAGGCCCCGGATCTTCAGGTCGGGTGCGACGACGGCGAGTTCGTCGTCGTCGGCCCCCATGCGGCAGGTGCCGGCCGGATGGTAGACGGTGTGGGCGACCTGGCGGGCGTACGCGCTGAGTTCCTCGTCGGAGGTCACCTCGGGGCCCGGGCACACCTCGCGCTTGAGCCAGCCGGCCAGCGGTTCGCTCGCCGCGATCTGTCGGGCGATGCGGATCCCGTCGACGAGGGTCCGGCCGTCGTAGTCGTCCTCGTCGGTGAAGTACCGGAAGTCGAGCGCGGGCTTGACCTCGGGGTCGGCGCTCGTCAGGTAGAGCCGGCCGCGGCTGCGCGGCTTGGGGATGTTCGGGGTCATCGACACGCCGTGAGCGGGGCGTTCGTAGCCCAGGCGCTCCGGATTGTCGGTGAAGGGGATCTGGTAGAAGTGGAACATCAGGTCCGGGCCCTCGGCCTGCGGGTCCCGGCGGACGAACAGTCCGGCATCGGAGTCCATCGCGGAGTTCTCCGGGATGGGCCCGTGCGTCTCCCACACGATGACCGACTCGGGGTGGTCGAGCAGGTTCTCGCCGACTCCCGGCAGGTCGTGCACGACGGGGATGCCGAGCTTCTCCAAGTCGGCGCGCGGCCCAATGCCGGAGTGCAGCAGCAGGCGCGGGGTGTCCACGGCCCCGGCACAGACCAGGACCTCGCGCCGGGCGCGTACGAGGTGCTCCGCGCCCTCCTTGGTACGGATGTGCACGCCGGTGGCGCGGGTGCCGTCCAGTTCCAGCTGGAACGCCCAGGTCTCCAGGGCGATGTGCAGGTTCGGCCGGTCCAGGAACGGGTGCAGATAGGCGACGGAGGCGGAGGACCGCTTGTTGTTCTCCGGGTGGTAGGCGAGGTCGAAGAAGCCGACGCCTTCGTCGAAGGGGCGTTTGTTGAAGCCCTCGACCCGCGGCACACCGAGTGCGGTCTGCGCCGCGTCGACGAAGTCCCGGGCGATGGCGTTCCGGTCCGCCTCGCCGACGGGGACGATGTTGTTGCGCAGCCGGGCGAAGTAGGGATCCATGGCCGCCGCGTCCCACCCGTCGGCACCGGCCTCGGCCCATTCGTCCCAGTCGGAGGGAAGGGGCTTGAAGGCGATGAGGGTGTTGTGCGAGGAACAGCCGCCCAGCACCCGCGCGCGGCTGTGGCGGATGTGCGAGTTGCCGCGGGGCTGCTCGGTGGTGGGGTAGTCGTAGTCGAGCTCACCACCGAGCAGGCCCATCCAGCGGCGCAGGGTGAGGACGTCGTCGCGGCCGACGTCGCTGGGGCCGCCCTCGATGACGGCGACGCTGATGTCCGGGTCCTCGGTCAGCCGGGAGGCGATGACGGATCCGGCGGTGCCGCCGCCGACGACGACGTAGTCGTACACGTGCGGATCGTTCACGTGCGGGTCGTTCATGTGCCGGTCGTTCATGTTCAGCCCTTCGCCGTCGCGCCCGCGAACCAGCGCACGGGGCGCGGAGCGAGGTTCTGGTAGATGTGCTTGGCCTCGCGGTATTCGGCGAAGCCACCGGGGCCCAGCTCGCGGCCGATGCCGGACTTCCCGAAGCCGCCCCACTCCGCCTGCGGGAGGTAGGGGTGGAAGTCGTTGATCCAGACCGTGCCGTGCCGCAGCAGGCCGGCGACCCGCCGGGCCCGCTGTTCGTCGGAGGTCCAGACCGCTCCGGCGAGGCCGTACTCGGTGTCGTTGGCGAGGGCGACGGCCTCCTCCTCGGTGCGGAAGGTCTCGACGGTGAGGACGGGGCCGAAGACCTCCTCGCGGACGACGCGCATGCCGCGGTGGCACCGGTCGAGGACCGTGGGCCGGAAGAAGTAGCCGGGGCCGGCCGGCCTCCCGCCACCCGCGCGCAGGACCGCGCCCTGGGCGAGGGCGGAGGCCACGTACGCCTCGGTCCGTGCCAGCTGGGCCGCGGAGACGAGCGGACCGCACTCGACGCCCTGGTCGGTTCCGCGTCCCAGCCGGATCAGTTCGGCCCGGCGGGCGAGCTCGGCGACGAACCGGTCGCGCAGCGGTTCCTCGATGATGAGGCGGGAGCCGGCGGAGCAGACCTGGCCGCTGTGGATGAAGGCGGCGTTGAGTGCCTGGTCGACGGCGGTGTCGAAGCCCTCGGGCGTCGAGCACGCGTCGGCGAAGACGACGTTGGGGTTCTTGCCGCCCAGTTCGAGAGCGACCTTCTTCACGCTGTCGGCAGCGGCCCGGGCGACCTTGGTGCCGCTGAGGAGACCGCCGGTGAAGGAGACGAGGTCGACGTCGGGGTGCGCGGCGAGCCGGGCGCCGACCGTGTCGCCGGGACCGGTGACGACGTTGGCCGCACCGAGCGGGAGTCCGGCCTCCAGCAGCAGCTCGATCAGCACGACGGTGGTCAGCGGGGTGATCTCACTGGGCTTGATCACGAAGGTGTTGCCGGCCGCGAGGGCGGGAGCGATCTTCCAGCTCGCCTGGAGCAGCGGGTAGTTCCACGGCGTGATCAGCGCGCAGACCCCGACCGGCTCGTGCACGACGACACTGCGGATCTCGGCCGAACCGGCGTCGACGATCCGCCCGCCGTCCTCCTTCTCCACGAGGTCGGCGAAGTAGAGGAACGCGTCGCGGACGCAGTCGACGTCGACGCGGCCCTCTTCCAGGGTCTTGCCCGCGTCCCGGCTCTCCAGGGCGCCGATCCGCTCGCGGTCGCGCTCCAGCAGTTCGGCGACCCGACGCAGCAGGGCGGCCCGCTCGGCGACGGGCGTACGCGGCCAGGCACCGGCGTCGAAGGCGGCCCGCGCCGCGGCCACGGCGTCGTCGGTGTCCAGGACACCGCCCTCCGCCACGACCTCGAAGGGGGTCGCGTCGACGGGGTCGATGATCTCGCGCGTGGCCCCGGACAGGGCTGCGCGCCACTCTCCGCCCACGTGGATGGTCTGCTGTGCTGCCGTCACGGTACGTATTGCCTTTCGTTCCTTTGAGTCCCCCTGTCGGTCAGACCGACTTGATCCGGCCGCCTGCCCCGACTCCCGGAACCCATGCGCAATGCATTGCGGAGAGTGTTCTGGTTCACTCTCGAAAGCGCACCAAATGCGGACATGTGGCACAAATCTCCGGTGCAGGTCGGCGTGCCGGGCGGCCCGGGGCGGTAGACGCCGTGGGCTCACCCGTTCGGCGTACGTCGCCCGCGGCGCGGCGGGGCGGATGGCCTGCGGTGGCGGTGGCGGCGGCGGTGGCGGCGGAACGGCGCAGAGGTGATTCCGGAGACGGAAGGACAGCACGTCCGCCGGGGCCGCCTTCGCCGCCCCGGTGGATGAGCACCCGTGGAGCGGCAGGCGGCCCTGGCCGCCCACCACCTCTTCGGCCTCGTCGACAACCGCCACTGCCGGCGCCGGATCGGAGATGGCGGTCAGTCCCTCGATCGTGCGCAGGGCGCGTACCGCGTCCACGTCGGCCTGGGTGGCCTTGCGCAGCGCGTCGACGATGATCCCCTGCGCGTGGTTGACCGGTTCGAGGTGCTCGGTGCTGCCCGCAGGAACCATGACGGGGTGCGACAGTTGGACGCGGCCGCTGTCGTCGACCTTCAGGTCGCACATGCGGGCGTGGTCCAGGGCCCTGTTCAGGTCCCGTTGCGCCCCCGTGATCGCCTCGGCCAGGCCGTCATAGACCTTGGCCATCGCGCGCAGGGCCGGCCCGGACGTCTCGTAGTCGTCGGCGTGCTTCACGAACCGTTCGTGGCGGCGCGGCCGGACTCGCCGGTCCAGCACCGGCTGACCGTGCGGGCGACGTCCTGGCGTTCGTACGTGGCGAGGCCGTCGCACTCCTTCGCCACGGCCACCGCGTCACCGCTTCGGCGTCGTCGAGCGTGGACCTGCCCCGCGCCTCCGCGTTCGCCGTACGGATGCCGGACGTCTGGGAATGCACGGGTCCGACGACGAAGCCGAGATCCTGCTTCCCCGCGAACGGGGTCGGAGTCGGTCCGGGCGACGGTTCGGCGGAGGCGAGGCGCATCGCCGCCTCCCCCCCTTCGCCCGCGTCCACTCCTCTTCGAATTCGAACGCCGTTTCCCCAGCCTCGCACACCCGAATTGCCGCTGCGACAGCGGTTGCTGACGGGCAATCACGTACCGCGCGGACCGTTCGCCGGCCGGTGTCGGATCACGTCTGCCGAAGGGGTGCGTACGCCTCGACCCCGAGGCCGAACGTCCAGGCCACTCCTTGGCGGGCCGTCCGGGTCGTCGGCGGCACCCGCAGCCAGTAGGTGCGGCTGGTACCGTCCGGCTCCGGTGTCGAGTTGACGACCTCCACCATCACGACGGGCTCGTCGTCCGGCATGGGTATGCGCCACAGGACACCCGTCTCGTCCTGGTGCACGGGGGTCGCCCCCGACTCCCGTAGATAGCGGTCGTACCCGTAGAACTCCAGCATCACCCGGCGCAGTTCGGCGTTCTCCTCCGCCCGGATCCGCTCCGGCGTCAACGTGCCCAGGCCCGCCAGGAATTCGGCCGGAACGGGCATGCCCCGCCAGGCGTGCAGCGCGAACCCGTCGGGGAACGCCAGTGCCGGGCCGTCCCCGCGGTCCAGCCTGCCCGCCTCGTCGCGGTGCAGCTCCACCGGGCGCTCGCACAGCACGGCCAGCCGTTCGTAGGGCCACCACCAGCCGGCCGAGCGGGCCAGGACGCCGAGTCCGTGCAGGGGTGTGCCCTCCTGTGTGTCGAAAGCGCACAGCCAGGCCGCGTCCTGCTGCCCGAGCACCGCGTCCAGGAGCAGCAGGCGCAGCGAGCGCTCCGCGGCTGCGGGGGCGGCGGATCCGGCCGTCAACTCCTCGACGAGACCGCTGCGGACCCGTTCCGCCAGGCGTTCCGTGTGCTCCCACAGGCGACCGCCCGTCGCTCCCCAGTGCCGGCCCCAGCCCTGCGGGCCGAGCCGCCGCTGCGCCCGGTCCCGCTCGGCGGCCCACGGCGCGGTGCGCACCGCCTCCCGTACGCCGCGCCCGCGCGCCGCCGGCCCGTACGTCCCGTCGTCCGCTCCGAGCAGACGCACCGCGGCCCGGGGCGAGTCCGCCCAGACGATCCGCTCCGGCTCCGCCAGGCCCGCGGCCCGGTACGCGAGGCGCGCTCCGGCCTCCGCGGCCGCGCGATCGGCCGGCCCGGTGGCCGCCGCGGCGGCCCTCCACACGTCGATGTCCGTCAACACGATCCCGATCCCCCCACTGTCCGACACGCTGTCAGTCCGCCACGATCCGTACCGCTCCGGGGATGTACTCCCGCTGCCGCACGACCCGGTACCAGCCCTTGGGCAGGGGTATCGCGGCGTGCTCCTCGTGCACCACCCGCCCGCCGTCCGGCAGGTGCAGCAGCAGCGGGCCGAAGTCTCCCGGTTCGCGGACGAGCCGGCCGGGCCCGAGCACGGCGTGCGCGTGTCCGGTGACCTCGCCGAGCGCGAGGACCATCCGGCCCCGCGCGTCCCGCGGCTCCTGGTCCACGTCGGCCGCGTGCGGCGGTACCGCCGACTCGTCGAGCGGCACGATGAGCACGTCCCCCTGCCGGTACATGGGTATCCCCTTCCCCCCGCGCCGCCCGGTGCGCCGCGTTCTTCTCCGAAGGTAGGGGGCGGGTCTGACAACGGCCCGCCGGCCGCCCGCACCCGCCCCGCACCCCTGTGCACCGGCCCCTGCCTCGGCCTCTGTCAGTGCCCCTTGGTACAACTTGCAGCACATCGGACGCGACAGGCGAGGAACGGCGGGCACCCCATGAGTTACCCGAGACACCTGACGGAATCGTGCGGGCTGCCCGTCTTCGACTTCCCGACCCCGGAGGACGCGGAGACCACCCCCCTGCCCCCGGCGGACGCCGTCGCGTGGCGGATCTCCTGCGACAGCTACGACAGCGAGGAGAGCTGGACCGAGGCGTTCGCCCGGTTCACCGCCGCGGTCGACACCACCCTGGTCCGCGCGATCGTGGTGGGTTCCTGGGAAGAGGCTTACGAGACCGGGCCCGAGGAGATCATCGGTGCCCTCCTCGACGCACGCCCGCGCCTGCCCGCGCTGCGCGGCCTGTTCCTCGGGGACATGGAGTCCGAGCAGTGCGAGATCTCCTGGATCACCCAGGGCGACATCGGCCCGCTCCTCGAAGGCTTCCCGGAGCTGGTGGAGTTCGGCGTGCGCGGCGGCTCCGGGCTGGTCTTCCCCGCCGTCACGCACCGCACGCTGCGCTCCCTGACCGTCGAGACCGGCGGCATGCCCGCCGAGTCGGTGCGTGGCGTGGCCGGGAGTGACCTGCCCGCCCTGGAACACCTCGACCTGTGGCTCGGCACGAGCAACTACGGCGGGGACGCGGCGATCACCGACGTGGCGCCGATCCTCGACGGCGACCGTCTGCCGCGCCTGCGTCACCTGGGCCTGCGCAACAGCGACATCCAGGACGAGATCGCCACGGCCGTCGCGTCCGCTCCGGTCGTCGCCCGTCTGGAGACCCTCGACCTGTCCATGGGCGTCCTCACCGAGCAGGGTGGCGCCGCCCTGCTCGCCGGCCAGCCCCTCACGCACCTCAAGAAGCTGGACCTGCACCACAACTACCTCGGTGCGGCCCTGCTCGAACGCTTCCAGGAGGTTCTCGGAGCCACCGGCGTCACCCTCGAGCTGAACCGCGGCCACGCCGACGAGGACGACTACGACGGCCGGATCTGGCGCTACGTCGCCGTCGGCGAGTAGCGCGCCGCCTGCCATGACGGACCACGCACCACCGCCACGCTGGGCGGTCGTCGGAAACCCGGAGAACCGGCGCGTCGCCCTGTTCTCCGGGGCGCTGCGCGACGCCGGGCTGCCCGCGCCGCGTGTCGTGCCCTGGACGGAGGTCCTGCGGGGCGGCGGCGCGGCCTTCGCCGCCGACGAGATCGTACGGATCGAGTCGCCCGGGGAGAACGCGGAGGTGGACCGGTTGCTGCGCGGCGCGGGTGACCCCACCCGGGTGGAGGGCGGGGCCCACTGGTACGCCGCCTTCCTGGCGGCCGTCCGGACGCTGACCGGCGGCCGGCGCCTCGACGACCCCGACGAGCTGGCCGTCCTCTTCGACAAGCGGCTCTGCCACGAGGCCCTCGCGCGCGCCGGGGTCCCCGTGCCGCGGTCTCCGACCTCCGGCGGCGGCGCTCCGGTGCGCGGCTGGGACGACGTGCGGACCCTGATGGCCGGCCATGGCATGCCGCGGGTGTTCCTGAAGCCCGCCCACGGGTCCTCGGCCTCGGGTGTCGTCGCCGTCGAGACGGCCGGCGGGGGCCGGATCCGGGCGACCACCTCCGTGGAGAGCGCGCAGGACGGCCGGCTGCACAACTCCCTGCGGGTGAGGCGCCTCACCCGCGAGCCGGAGGTCGCCGCGCTGGTCGACGCCCTCGCCCCCGACGGACTCCACGTCGAGCGCTGGTGGCCCAAGGCCTCCCTCGGGGACGGGGCGGCCGATCTGCGCGTGGTCGTCGTGGCCGGGCGGGCCACCCACGCCGTGGTGCGCACCAGCCGCACCCCCATGACGAACCTCCATCTCGGGGGCCGGCGCGGCGACCTCGCCGCCGCGGTCCGGGCGGCGGGCCCCGCCTGGGCCGAGGCCCTGCGGACCTGCGAGCGGGCCGCCGCCTGTTTCCCGGGCACCCTGTGCGTCGGTGTCGACCTGCTGCCCGCCGTCGGCTGGCGTCGGTTCGCCGTCGCCGAGGTCAATGCCTTCGGTGATCTCCTGCCGGGCCTGACCGGGCTGCCCGGCAGCGGTGCCGAGGGCCAGGACACCTATGCCGCGCAAGTGGCGGCCGCCATCCGAAGACACGTGCAGCACCACCCCACGAGGAACCACCGTGCACCCGCCTGAGACCCCGACCCCTGCGCTCCCGCTCCCGCTCCCCGACATGAACGAGGTCGTCGGCCGCGACGACCTGCTCCTGCTCACCCTGGACACCTTGCGTCACGACGTCGCCGTCGAACTGGCCGCCGCCGGGCGCATTCCGAACCTGGCCCGGCACCTGCCCGGGGGCGTCTGGGAGGAGCGGCACGCCCCCGGCAGCTTCACCTATGCCTCGCACCAGGCGATGTTCGCCGGTTTCCTTCCGACTCCCGCCCGGCCCGGTCCGCACCCGCGGCTGTTCGCCGCCCGGTTCGCCGGCAGCGAGACCACCGCCGGCCGCACCTATGTCTTCGACACCCCCGACCTGATCTCCGGCCTCGCCTCGGCCGGGTACCGCACGGTGTGCGTCGGTGGCGTCGGCTTCTTCAACAAGCAGGGT
Organism: Streptomyces sp. BF23-19; assembly: GCF_041106355.1. Taxonomy (NCBI): domain Bacteria; kingdom Bacillati; phylum Actinomycetota; class Actinomycetes; order Kitasatosporales; family Streptomycetaceae; genus Streptomyces; species Streptomyces sp. BF23-19. The sequence continues at coordinate 32,735 of NZ_JBGBPT010000021.1, forward strand.
GCGCTGGGCGACGTACTCCCGGGCATGTTCCAGGAGAGCCACTGGGAGCCTGCCTTCGGCGTCGCGTCCCCCACCTCCTTCGAGGCCCAGGTCGAGCGGGCCGAAGAGGTCCTCGCCGCGCTCCCCACCGAACAGCGGCTGTTCCTCTTCGTCAACGCCTCCGCGCTGCACCAGCCCAACTGGTTCCACCTGCACGGCGCCACCGCCGAAGCGGGCGACACGCGTGCCACGCACGCCGCCGCCCTCGAATACATCGACCGGCACATCGGCCGGCTCCTCACCGCCATGAGCTCCCGCCGCCGCTGCTTCGCCATCGTCTGCTCCGACCACGGCACCACTTACGGCGACGACGGCTACACCGGCCACCGCCTCGCCCATCAGGCCGTCTGGACCGTGCCGTACGCCCACTTCTTCCTGGAGCCGTCCGCATGACCGCCCTCGCGCCCGCCGCCCCGCCCGCCCCGATCCCGGCCACCGCACCGCCCGAGCTCCGCCCGTACAACGCCTACGTGTATGCCTACCCCCACAAGACCGCCTACCGTCCGCTGCCCGAGCGGCCGGCGCTGCGCGACCTGTGGCACGGCGAACGCAAGGACGCCCTCTCGCTCTACCTCCACATACCCTTCTGCGAGATCCGCTGCGGCTTCTGCAACCTCTTCACCCGCATCGGCGCCCCCGACGGGCTCACCGGCCGCTACCTCGACGCCCTGGAGCGCCAGGCCGTGGCCGTCCGCGAAGCCCTCGGCGACGACGGGCCGGTCTCCTTCGCCAACGCGGCCTTCGGCGGCGGGACGCCGACCTTCCTGACGGCGCTCGAACTGGAACGGCTCTGCGACATCGCCGAGCGGCGCATGGGCGCCGACCTGCGCGCCGTCCCGCTGTCCGTCGAGACCTCCCCCGCCACCGCCACCGCCGACCGGCTCGCCGTCCTGGCCGAGCGCGGCGCCACCCGCGTCAGCATCGGCGTCCAGAGCTTCCTCCCCGACGAGGCCCGGGCCGCCGTACGCCCGCAGCGCCGCGCCGATGTCGAGGCGGCGCTCGGCCGCATCCGAGACGCCCGCGTCCCCGTCCTCAACATCGACCTCATCTACGGCATCGACGGCCAGACCCCCGCCACCTGGCGCACCTCCCTGGACGCCGCCCTGGCCTGGCGCCCCGAGGAGCTGTACCTGTACCCCCTGTACGTGCGCCCCCTCACCGGGCTCGCCCGGCGCACCGCCCTGACCGACCGGGCCTGGGACGAGCAGCGCCTGAACCTCTACCGGCAGGGCCGCGACCACCTCCTCGCGCACGGCTACGAGCAGGTGTCGATGCGCATGTTCCGGCTGGCCGGTACGGCGCCGCAGGGCCCGGACGACCACGCCTGCCAGACCGACGGCATGATCGGCCTGGGCTGCGGAGCCCGTTCCTACACCTCCGCGCTGCACTACTCGTTCGACTACGCGGTCGACATGGGCGAGATCCGCGGGATCATCGACGACTACACCGCCACCGACGACTTCACCCGCGCCGTCCACGGCCGGCCCACCGACGGCGACGAGGCGCGCCGCCGCCACCTGCTCCAGTCGCTGCTCCAGGCGCAGGGCATGCCGGTCGCCGACTACCGGGAGCGGTTCGGCGCCGACCCGCACGAGCACTTCCCCGCCGAACTGGCCGCGTTCGCCGCCCGCGGCTGGCTCGACGAGGACGGCACGGGTCCGCTGCTGCGCCTGTCCCCCGAGGGCCTCGCCCACTCCGACGCGCTCGGCCCCGAGCTGTTCTCACCGGCCGTACGGGCCGCGATGGCCGTCTACGAGACCAAGTAGCCGCCGTGGACCTGACCCTGCTCTACCGCGGCCCGCTGGCCTCCTGCGACTACGACTGCCCGTACTGCCCCTTCGCCAAGCGGCGCGACACCACGGCCCAACTGCGCGCCGACCGGGCCGCCCTCGAACGGTTCACCGACTGGGCGCGCTCCCGGTCCGGGGAGGACCGGCTCTCCCTCCTGTTCACCCCGTGGGGCGAGGGGCTCGTCCGCTCCTGGTACCGCCGCGCCCTCGTCGACCTCTCGCACCGGCCCCACGTCGAGCGCGTCGCCGTCCAGACCAACCTGAGTTGCCGCACGGACTGGCTCGCGGAGGCCGACCCCGCCACGCTCGCCCTGTGGTGCACCTACCATCCGGGGCAGACTCCGTACGACCGCTTCCTGGCCAAGCTGCGCGACCTAGCCGACCGGGGCATCCGCCACAGCGTCGGCATCGTCGGCCTCCCCGAGAACCTGGAGCACGCCCGCCGGCTGCGCGCCGCCCTGCCCTCCCACGTCTACCTGTGGGTGAACGCGGCCGACGGCCACACCTACGGCGACGCCGAGGCCGACATGTGGACCGCCCTCGACCCGCTGTTCCCGTACAGCCGGCACCCGCACCGCTCGGCCGGACTGCCGTGCCGCACGGGCGAGTCGGTGATCTCGGTGGACGGCGACGGCACGGTGCGCCGCTGCCATTTCGTCCGTGCCGAGCTGGGCAATCTGTACGACGGCTCCTACCGGACCGCGCTCGGCCCCCGTCCGTGCCCGCTGACCACCTGCGACTGCCACATCGGCTACGTCCACCTGGAGACGCTGCCGCTCTACGACGTCTTCGCGGGCGGCGTCCTGGAACGCGTACCGGCGGCCGTGTCCCGCCCGGTCGGCCGTCCTGGCGTAGATCTCCCGGACCCCACGGGAACGCTATAAACTTAGGCTCACCTAACTGTCTTGGTCGCTAGGAGAGTTCATGCCCGTGGAGCACGCCTTCGCCGCATTCGGGCTGCCCGGCGAACCAGGTTCCGAGGAGTTCTGGGCAGCGGCGGGAGCTCCCGCGTCGGTGCCCGCCGACGGGGGCGGTTGGGTGACCCTGTTCCTGTGGCGGGGCCCCGCGGCCCGCATCGGCTTCGAGAGCTGGTCGCGGGACGTACCCCTGCGCCGCTGGCACGACACGGACTGCTGGTACGCCGAGGTCCGGATGCCCGCGCGGCTGCGGGTGACCTACCAGTTCCTCGTGGACGACACCGCGTACGCCGACCCGTTCAACCCGGCCGGGGCGGGCGGTGACCGGTCCGTCGCCGCCACCCCGGACGCCCCGGACCAGCCGCACTGGGCCGCCGTCGCAGCGGGCGCCGACGCTGTACTGCCCCTCCCGCGGGCCCGGATCCGCTGGGCGAGCGAGCGGCTCGGCGGGCGGCGGACCGTACGGGTCCACCCGGCGGGCGGCGGCGGACCGGTGGTGCTGCTGCTGGACGGGGACGACTGGCTGTATCTGCACCCGGCCATGACCGCCTTCGACTCCGCCGTCGCGGCCGGCGAGATGCCCCCCGTCACCCTCGTCTTCCTGCCGACGAGGGACCGGGAGGCCGAGTTCGGGTGTCGGCCGGAGCTGTGGGAGGCGGTCCGGGACGAACTGCTGCCGCTGGTCGCGGAGTCCGGGGTACCCGCGGACGGGGGCCGTCTCGTGGTCGCCGGGCAGAGCCTCGGCGGGCTCAGCGCGGTCTACGCGGCGCTGGAGTTCCCCGACCTGGTGTCCCGGGTCGCCTGCCAGTCGGCGTCGCTGTGGTGGACACCCGAGGCCGTGAAGTCGGCGGACCCGCTGGGCGGTCCGGTCGGCGGCTCCGTCGCCGCACGGCTACGGGAGCGCCCCGACCTGTCCGGCCTGCGGATCGCCTTCGACGTGGGAGAACACGAGACGCGGATGCTTCCCCACTGCGAGCTGGTCGAGTCCCTGACCGAGCGGGCCGGAGCGACCGTGCGGACCTCCCGGTCGGCGTCCGCCCACGACCGTGCGGGCTGGCGCCAGGCCCTGCTCCGGGACGTGGCCTGGGCCCTCGGCTGAGCACGGTCCGGGCGGATCGAGGGGCGGATCAAGGGGTCAACGGGCCACCGCCAGGCAGTACTCCTCGTCCCCGGCGAGGAGGTTGCGGTGCGTGTCCTCGGCCGTGATGACCCCGTCGTCCAGGACGAGTACACGGTCGGCGGCGTCCAGGAGGGCCGGGCTGCTGGTGATCACGACGGTGGTGCGGCCACGGCGCAGCTTCGCGATGTTGCGGGCGATGAGCTGCTCGGTGACCGCGTCGACGGCCGTGGTCGGATCGTGCAGGACGAGGATGTCGCAGTCGGCGGCCAGGGCGCGGGCCAGGGAGAGCCGTTGGCGCTGTCCGCCGGAGAGGTTGGCGCCGCGGTCGCGGACACCGTGGTCGAGTCCTTCGCGGTGCAGGGCGACGACGTCGGTCAGCATGGACGCCTCGACGGCCTCGGCGACCGTGCGGCTGGTGCCCGAGGGGTCGATGTTGGTGCGGAGGGTGCCCGCGAAGATCTCCCCGTCGTACGGGTTCACCAGCATGTGCTCGCGGACCGCCTCGATGGACAGGGCGGCGAGCTCCTCCCCGCCGACCCGCACGGCTCCCTCGTACGCGTGCGGCGGGACCTGCACGGCCAGGATCGCGGCGAGGTCGGCCGCCGCACGCGGCTGGTAGACGGCGATCGCCACGAACTCGCCCGCCGGCACCTGGAACTTCAGGTCGCGCAGGGCCCCGTACCGGACGCAGTCGATCTCCAGGCCCCCGCCGGCGGCCGGGCGCTCCGGCCCATGGGCCGCCACCGGGGGCGCGACCAGTACCAGTGCCATCCGTTCGGCGGACGCGCGGGCCATCATCACGTACTTGGGCATGTCCGAGAACAGCTTCAGCGGTTCCATGATGAATTGGGCGAGCCCCACCGCCATGACGAGTTCCCCGACGGTGATGTCGCCGTTGAAGGCGAGCCCGCCCGCCGTCAGGGTCACGCCGGCGGCGAGCGCCGCGTTGAGGGCCGTCGCGGTGCCCGCGTAGGCGCCGTTGACCCCGGCCACGGTGATCGCCTGGTGCTTGGCCTCCGTGCTGACCTTGCGGTAGGAGCGGAAGGCCGCGTGGTTGCCGCCGAAGCCGTGCAGCGGGCGCAGGCCGGTGATCAGGTCGGCCACCTTCGCGCCCGCCCTGGCCACCCGGGCCTGCTGTTCACGGGTACTGGAGCCGATCCGCTTGGACATCACGCTCAGGATGGACAGGATCAGGGCGGTGCCCACGATCACCAGCAGGCCGAGCCGGATGTCGGCCAGCCCCAGCGCGACCGCCGCGATCAGCACCGCGACGAGTGAGCTGATCAGCAGCGGCACCACCTCGATGATGTCGGCCGTCTGGTCGGCGTCCTCGGTGGCGATGGTCAGCACCTCACCGGACTTGAGTCCGGCGTCCCGGGCGACCGGCTCCAGCCCGCAGTCCGCGACCCGCACGCGCCAGCGGTGCGCCTCGGTCGTGTTGGCCTTCTGCAGGATGCGCATGCCGAAGCGCCACGACAGCGACACGGTCGTGATGATCACGGCCAGGGCGCCGATCGACAGGGCGAGCGCACCGGGGCCGCGGTCCTGCATCGTGTGCTCGACGATCAGGCCGAGCGCGATGGGGAAGGCGGTCTCACCGGCCTGGTACAGGCCCATGAGGATCGTGCCCCAGGTCATGGCGCCGATGTTGCGGCGCAGGGCCGTCCGAAGGATGTCGGACCCCGGTCGGGGCCGCTGCGTGTCAGGAGTTTTCATCGAGGTGGTGGGCAATCGTCTCGGGGGTTCGCAGGGTGAACAGATCACGGACCGTGATCACAGGACCGTACTCCCGGCGGAGGAGGCCGATCAGCCGCACCGCCAGCATGGAGTGCCCTCCCAGGGACACGAAATCGCTCAACGCGCTCACCTCGTCGTCGTCCAGGTCGAGTGCTTCGGCGAAGAACTCGCACACCACGGTCTCGGTCCGCGTCCGCGGGCCGCGCTCCCCCGCCGTGGTCAGCGTGCCGAGCGGCCTGGCCTCCGGCAAGGCCTTGGTGTCCGCCTTCCCGTTCACGGTCAGCGGGATGCGGTCGACCTGGGCGTAGTGCGTCGGGCGCAGGAAGTCCGGCAGCGCCGCGCCCACCTCGGCGGCGACCGCCGCCAGGTCGCAGCCGTCCGGGCCGCCGAGTACGAGGTAGGCGGCCAGTCGGTACGCGCCGTCGACCTGCGGGTCGGGCTGGGCGACCGCGGCGACGAACCGGACCGCCGGGTGCGCGGCGAACGCGGCCTCGACCTCGCCCGGTTCCACGCGGTGGCCGCGGATCTTGACCTGCTGGTCGGTGCGGCCCAGGTACATCAGGTTCCCGTCGGGCCGCCGGGCCACCAGGTCCCCGGTGCGGTACATGCGTTCGCCGGGTGCGCCGAACGGGCAGGCGACGAACCGGTCCGCGGTCTGGGCGGGCTGCCCGAGGTAACCGCGCGCGATGCCGATGCCCGCCACGTACAGCTCGCCGGGGACTCCGTCGGGCAGCGGCCGCAGCCACGGGTCCAGGACGTACACGTCCGTGTTGTCGATGGCCACGCCCACCACCGGGTCCTGGCATTCGAAGGTGCCGACGCCCAGGGTGTTGATGGTGTACTCGGTGGGTCCGTACAGGTTGTAGCCGGCCGTGCCCTCGGTCTCGGCGAGCCGCTGCCACAGGGTCGGGGTGACGGCCTCGCCGCCCAGCAGCACCAGCGCCGGCCGCCGCTCGGGACGGTCGAGCAGGCCCTCGGCCACCAGCTGCTGCGCGTAGGTCGGGGTCACGTTGATGACGTCGATCCCGTGCTCCAGGCAGTACTCGACCAGCCGGGGGGCGTCGCGGCGCAGTTCCTCGTCGCAGATGTGCACCTCGTGGCCGTCGGCGAGCCAGAGCAGTTCCTCCCACGACATGTCGAAGGCGAAGGACACGGTGTGGGCGATGCGGAAGAGGCGGTGGTCGTGCTCGGCCAGCACGGGCTCGAAGATCCGGCGCTGGTGGTTGATCAGCATGTTGGTGAGCCCGGCGTACTCGGTCACCACCCCCTTCGGCCGGCCGGTGGAGCCGGAGGTGTAGATCGTGTACGCGGGGTGGCGCAGGCGGTACGGGTCGTCGGGTGCGAAGGTCACGAACGGCTCGGCCTCGGGGAGGGGCCGGTCCAGTTCGATGAGGTCTCCGGTCAGTCGGGGCGACACGGCGCTCACGGTGAGGGTCACGTCCGGGCGGGCGTCCGCGACGATGGCGGCGATCCGCTCGTCCGGGTGGTCCAGCTCCAGCGGCACGTACGCGGCGCCCACGCGCAGGACGGCGAACAGCGCGACGATCGAGTCGAGGGAACGCGGGATGGCGAGGGCCACCGTCGTCTCGGGTCCGATCCCGCGTGCGGCGAGCACGCCCGCGAGCTCGCGGCTGCGGTCGCGGAGCAGGCCGAAGGTCATGGTCCGGCCGTGGGCGACGAGCGCGACCCGCCCCGGATCACGGTCGGCCGCCCGGTCGAACCGGTCGACGACGGTGTCCGTGCCGACCTCCGTGCGGGCGGCGGGCAGCGGCGCCGGCCCCGCGCCCGGCAGCGCGCCCACCGGCCCGGTGGAGCGGGCCAGGTCCGCGAGCACCCGCAGGTAGTCGTCGAGGAGCGCGCGGGCGGCCGCGGTGTCGTGGTCGCGGTACTCCAGCTTGACGGTGAGCCGGTCGCCGGGGGTGACGACCCAGGTGTACGGGTAGTGCGTGGAGTCGTCGGCCCGTACCGCGGTGATGCCGTGCCGGTTGTTCATCTCGGCGAACGCGTCCATGTCCAGGAAGTTCTGGAGCACGAACAGGTTGTCGAAGAGGGTGTCGTGGCCGCCGGCCCGTTGGATCTCGCCGAGTCCGAGGTGCTCGTGCTCCATCGCCTCGACCCGGGCCGCCTGTACGGCCGTCAGGTAGTCCCGGACGGTGTCGTCCGGGCGGGCCCGCGTCCACATGGGCACGGTGTTGAGCAGCACGCCGACGACCTCGGAGAGGTTCTCGCCCTCGCGGCCGGAGACGGTCACGCCGAACACGGCGTCGGCGCGGCCCGTGCGGGCGCCGAGCAGGAGGCCGAACGCGCCGGTCAGTACGGAGTTGAGGGTGACGCCGTGCGTGCGGGCGAGGTCCCGCAGCAGCTGCGACTCCTCGGCGGCGAGGATGTGTACGAGGGTTCGGGGCAGGTCGTCGACCAGGGCCGGCGCCGGTCCGGCGAGCAGCGTCGGGCCGGGGAGTCCGGTCAGATGCTGGGCCCAGAAGCGTTCCGAGACGGCCGGGTCCTTGGCGGCGAGCGCCCGGGCGTAGTCCTCGAAGGCGGGTGTCGCCGGGGCCGCGGGTGTCAACCGGCCCGCGACGGCCGCCTCGTAGGCGTCGAACAGGTCGCGCAGCACGATCTCGCGGGACCAGCCGTCCCACAGCAGCAGGTGGTAGCTCAGCAGCAGGCCGTCGCGGTCGCCGGGCAACCGCACCACGGTCAGGCGGATCAGCGGCGGCTCGCCGGGGTCGAATCCGGTGTCGCGGTCGCGGGCGAGGAGGGCATCGATCTCGGTGTCCGTCGCGAGGTCGACCGTACGGACGGCCACCCGCCGGCCCGCGCCGAGGACCTGGACGGCCGTGCCGTCGTCGTCGGTGGTGAAGCCGGCGCCCACGACCGGGTGCCTGGCGATCACCCAGGCCATGGCCTCGGCCAGCGCGTCGATGTCCAGGCGCCGGTCGAAGGTGAACCAGCTCTGCGCGACGTAGTGCCCGGCCGGGCCGGCCAGCTGCGCCTGGAAGAACAGGCCACGCTGGAGCGGGGTGACCGGCGCGGTGCGCTCGGCGGTCGTGGCGGCGACCGCGATGTGCTCCAGGGCGGCGAGCCAGTGTTCGGTGATCTCGTCGGGTATGCCCTCGGCGAGGGTGAAGACCGCGTGCAGGCTTCCGGTGGCCGCGTCGGTCCAGGCGTTGACCTCGACGGCGTACGGGCGGCCCTCGTCGACGTCCGTGAGGTGGAGGGCCTGTGACTCGTCGCCCCGGCCGAGGTAGTTGAACAGCACCTGCGGGCGGGCGGTCAGCAGCGGGGCCGTCTGCGGGTTGAGGTACCGCAGGCCGCCGTACGCGACGTGCGCGTGCTCGTCCGGCCGGCGTGCGGCGACCTCGCGGGCCGCGGCGACGGGGTCGGTGTGCGCCGTGAGCCGCACCGGGGCGATGGCGGTGAACCAGCCGACCGTACGGGTGTAGTCGTGGTGCGGCGAGGCCGGGACCCGGCCGTGCCGCTCCACCTCGATCGCGAGATCGGTGGGCGTGGGCTGGACGTGGGTCAGCGCGGTGCGCAGCGCGCCGCACAGCAGTTCGGTGAGGCCGACGCCGAGTGCGGTGGGCGCGGTGCGCGTCACGTGGTCGCTGACCTCGGGTGCGAGGACGACCGCGGTCTCGCGCGGCCGCTCGGCCACGGTCAGCAGCGGGGGTGCCTGGAGGGTGGTGATCCAGTGCCCGAGGGCGTCGGTCTCGTGGGCGGAGGTGTCGACCAGGGCCTGCGCGTACGCGGCGTAGGAGGTGGTGGGCGGGGCGAGCGGAGTCCCGCGCAGGGCGGCGGCGAGGTCGTCCAGCAGGATCAGCCAGGAGACGGCGTCGACGGCGAGGTGGTGCACGGTGACCACGAGGGTCCGGGTCGCCTCCAGCCAGGAGAACGCGATGACCTCCCCGGACCCGGGGTCGAGCCGTCCGGCGGCCTCGTCCGCCGCGGCCGTCGCGTCGGGCGCGGCGCTGCGTACGACGGTGACCGCGCCGGCGGGTTCGGTGCGCAGGGCCCACACGCCGTGCTCGGTACGCAGCCGTAGGCGCAGGGCGGGGTGGGCGGCGACGACGGCGTGCGCGGCGCGTTCCACGTCGGCGAGGCCGATGCCCTCGGGCGCGACCAGGGTCCGGGCCTGGGCGAACCGGGCGAGGGAGCCGCCGAGTTCGCGTCGGCGCAGGATGATCGGGGTCGGTGTCAGGGGGCCGTCCTCGCGGGGGGCGGGTGCGGCGGGCGCCGCGGCCGGCGGGGGGCTCGTCGCCAGGTGCTCGGCGAGTGCGCGCGGGGTCCTGAGCAGGAACACGTCCCGGGGGGCGATCGTGAGGCCCAGTGTCCTGGCCCGGTTGACGACGGTGATGGCGAGGATGCTGTCGCCGCCGGCCCGGAAGAAGTCGCTGTCGCCGTCGACGGTGGTGCCGGGCAGGGTCTCGGTGAAGATGTCGACCAGCGCGGTGAGCGCGGCGCCGGTCACGGCCACCGGGACGGCGTGCGCTACGGGGTACGACGCGGCGCGGGCGGTCAGGGCCTTGCGGTCCAGTTTGCCGTTGACGGTCAGCGGCAGGGCGTCGACGGGCAGGACCAGTCCGGGCACCATGTGGACGGGCAGCTTCGGGGCCAGCAGTCCGGCGAGGTCGGCGATGTCGAAGGGGACCCCGCCCACGACGTGCGCGACCAGGTGGTCCGCGCTGTCGGCGACGGTGACGGCCACGTCGACCACACCGTCGAGTTCCCGGATCGCGGACTCCACCTCACCGAGCTCGATGCGGAAGCCCTTGAGCTGTACCTGGTCGTCCGCGCGGCCGGTGAACTCCAGTTCGCCGTCGAGCGTACGGCGGGCGAGGTCGCCCGTGTGGTACATCCGGGAGCCGTCGCCCGCGAACGGGTCCGCGACGAACCGGCCCGCGGTGAGGGCCGGCCGGCCGAGGTAGCCGAGGGAGACCTGGTCGCCGGCGACGTAGATGGCGCCCACCCGGCCCGGCGGGACGGGTCGGAGCCGGTCGTCGAGCAGGTAGGTGACCAGTCCGGGGATCGGGCCCCCGATCGGGCTGACGTCGTCGCCGGGGCGGAAGTCCTCGTCGGTCAGGACCCGGTGGGTGACGTGCACGGTGGTCTCGGTGATGCCGTACATGTTGACGAGCTCGGGCGAGGCCGTCCCGTGCCGCTCGACCCAGCCGCGCAGCCGCCCGAGGTCCAGCGCCTCGCCCCCGAAGATGACGCGGCGCAGGGCGGTGGCGGGCCGGTCGGCGTGCCGATCGGCCTCGATGAACTGGTAGAAGGCCGACGGGGTCTGGTTGAGGACGGTCACCCGGCGCTCGCGCACCAGGCGGTGGAAGTCGACGGGTGAGCGGGTCAGTCCGTAGTCCGGCACGAGCAGTTCGGCGCCGTGGGCGAGCGCGCCCCACAGCTCCCACACCGCGAAGTCGAAGGAGTACGAGTGGAACTGGACCCACACGTCGTGCGGTCCGAAGTCCATGTCCGGCCGCGTGTTCGCGAGCAGGGTCACCACGGCGGAGTGCGGGACGACGACACCCTTGGGCGTGCCGGTCGACCCGGACGTGTAGATCACGTACGCGGCATCGCGCCAGTCGGCCCCGGGCCCGTCTGCGTGATCCTGGGTGACCTGGGTGACCTGGGCGTCCGGTGGCGGCTGCTCCCCTGGTACGAGCACCCGGGCCGGTACGCCCGCCCGGTCCAGCAGCCGCGTGAAGCGGTCCCTGTGCTCCGGGTCCACGAGCACCACCTGCGGGGCCGCGTCGGCGAGGATGTACTCCAGCCGTCCGTCCGGGTGGGCGAGGTCCAGCGGTACGTACGCACCGCCCGCGGTGACGATCGCGACGAGGGCGACGACCTGTTCGAGGGAGCGCGGGACGGCCACGGCGACCCGCTCGCCCGGCCGGACCCCGACGGCGCGCAGGGCCGAGGCCAGCTCGTCCTTCGCGGCGGCCAGTTCACCGTAGGTCAGTGATCGGGTGCCGCCGTCGAGGGCGCACTGGGTGACGGCGGTGGCGGCGGGATCGCGGTGCGCGGCGGCGTCGAACAGCGCGCCCAGTGTCGTCGGGGTGATCCGTGCGGGGGGCCGGGTGCCCGTGGCCGCCAGGTCGTCGACGAGGTCGTCGGGTCGGGTGAGCAGGCCCGTGAGGGTGCGGGTGAAGGTCGCGAGGACCGTCCGGGCGGTCGACTCCCGCACGAGCGCGCCGTCGTGGATCAGGTTGAAGCGCGGACGGCCGTCGAGCGAGCGCTCCACCACGAGGGTCAACGGGTAGTGCGGGGCGCCCTCGTTCACGATGTCGCCGATGACGAGGGTGTCCTCGGGTCCGCGCAGGGCGGCCACGTCGGTCGCCACGTCGAACACCACCAGGGTGTCGAAGAGCGGGCCGGCGCCGCGCAGCCGGCTGATGCGGGCCAGCGAGACGTGCTGGTGCGCGAGCACCGCGCTCTGGTGGTCCCGTACCGAGGCGAGCAGGTCGCGCGCCGTGGTGGTGGCGGCCCATCGGGCGCGTACGGGGATCGTGTTGATGAACAGACCCACCATGTCCTCGATGCCGGGCACGTCCGCGTCGCGTCCGGACACCGTGGAGCCGAAGACGACGTCCTTGCCGCGCAGGAGGCCACCGAGCGTCGCCGCCCAGGCGCTGTGCACGGCCACGCTGAGCGGGACGCCGGCGGACCGGGCGGCCTCGTCGATGTCGCCGTCGGGCGAGGTGGCGGTGTCGGCGAACCGGTCGGACGGTGTGTGTCCCTCGGCGACCAGCGAGGGGCCGGGCAGTCCGGCGAGCTGTTCGCGCCACACCCGGTCGCTCTCGTCCTCGTCGAGTGCGGCGAGCCGGCGCACGTAGTCTCCGAAGCCGCCGAGCGGGTGGACGGAACCCGGCGCGTGGTACTCGGTCAGCAGCGCGCGGAGCATCGGCGGCACCGACCAGCCGTCGGCGATGATGTGGTGCACGGTCTGCACCAGGACGCCGCGGCCTGCGCCCGTGCGGATCAGCGTGTACCGCATCAGCGGGCCGCGCGCCAGGTCGAACCCGGCGCGGCGGTCGCGTTCGGCGAGCTCGCGGATCTCCTCGTCGGTGATGCCGGGGCGGTCCAGCGTGGTGAAGGGGGCCTGGACCCCGGCCTCCAGTACGGAGACCACGCGGCCGTCGGCGAGGGCCGTGAACCGTGCGGCCAGGTTGGGGAAGAGCGTGAGCAGGCGGGTGGCCGCCGCCGCGAGCCGGTCGGCGTCCACCTCTCCCTCCAGGGTCAGGAGCTGCTGCTCGACGTAGCTGCCCGTGGAGTCGTCGTCGAAGACCGAGTGGAAGTAGAGACCCTCCTGCAGCGGGGTCAGCGGCAGGATGTCCCGCAGCGCCGGGCCGTCCAGATCGTCGACGTCGGCCTGGGTGAGCGCCGGCACGGCGAAGTCGACGGGCGAGTGGCCGCCCAGGCCGAGGGCGGCCAGGTCGAGGGTGGCCAGTGCGGCGAGCCCGGCCAGGGCCTCCCGGAAGTACCCGCCGATGGTCTCGATGTCCTGGTCGGTGAACAGCCCGTCGGGCCAGGAGAGGGTGGTGACCAGTCCGTACGCGCCGCCGGCCGAGACGGGTTCGGCGATCGCGTTGAACTCCAGGGCGCGCGGAAGCCGCATGCCGGGGTCGCGCTTCTCGCCCAACTGCCCTGTGGTGTGCGCGAGTTCCCAGTCGGCGGCGGATCCGGCGTCGAACCGGCCCAGGTAGTTGAACAGCACCTGGGGTGCGGGCGCGTCGAACGCGGTGTCGGCCAGGTAGCGCAGGACTCCGTAGGAGAGGCCGTTGCTCGGCACCCGGGCGAGGTCCTCCTTGACCGCCTTGAGGGCGGCGACCAGGTAGGCGGGGGCCGTGAGGTCGGTGGCCGCGCCGGGGTCGACGGTCACCGGGAAGAGGGTGGTGAACCAGCCCACGGTCCGGGAGAGTTCCGGCTCGAAGCCGGCGGAGTCCGCCACATGGCGTCCTTCGCGGCCGTGGCCCTCCAGCTCGATGTGCGCGAACGCCTGGTCCTGGCCGAGGTCGCGGCGCCACCGGGCGAGGGTGACGGCGAGGGCGGTCAGCAGCACGTCGTTGACCCCGGCGTGGAACTTCGCGGGGATCTCGCCCAGCAGGGCGGCCGTGATCTCGGGGCGAACCGAGAGGGTCGTCGTGCGTTCTCGGGCGACGGTGTCGGTCGGGGCCGCCGCGCGCCGGCCCAGCGGGGCGTCCTCCCCCGGCAGGGCGCGCCGGAAGTAGGCGCGGTCGGCGTCGAACGCCGCGCGCTCCAGCAGCTGTGTCCAGCGCCGGAAGGAGGTGCCCACCGGGGGCAGGTCGATCGGCGCGCCAGAGACGTGCCAGCGCCACGCCGTGGAGAGGTCCTCCATCAGGATCCGCCAGGACACGCCGTCGATCACCACGTGGTGGGCGACCAGGACCAGTTGGCGCGCCGCGCGGCGCCAGACGGCGCGCAGCATCACGCCGTTCTCCGGGTCGAGCCCGGCGGTGGCGAGCGCGACGCACTCGTCGAGCGGCCGGTCGCTCTCCTGCCATCCGGCCGTGGCGCGGTCCGGCTCCGGGATCTCGAAGCTCCAGCGCTCGCCGCGGACCAGCCTGGCGCGCAGCATGTCGTGCCGTGCGACCACGGCGGTGAGGACGGCGTCGAGCGCGTCGGCCGTCAGGTCCGTCGGGGTGTTCAGCACCACCGACTGCACGAAGCCGTCGACGGCGTCCGTGGTCTCGCCGAGCCACTGCACGATCGGCGATCCCACGACCGTACCGGTGGCGACGTCGCCGTGGTCCACGGCGGCGGCCTCGCGGTCCGCGACGGCCGCCAGCGCGCCCACGACGCTGTGGGTGAAGATCTGGCGGGCCGTGACGTGGAGGCCCGCTTCGCGCAGGGCGCTCAGCAGGGAGATCGCCAGGATGCTGTCTCCACCGAGTTGGAAGAAGTCCTGGTCGACGCCGACCGCTTCGCGCCGCAGCACCGTCGCGACCGCCGCGCACACCAGGCGCTCGTTCTCGGTGACGGGCGGGGCGAGGGCGCCGGCCGCGGTCGCGGGCTCCGGCAGGGCGCCCCGGTCGAGCTTGCCGTTCGCGGTGAGCGGGAACTCCTTCATCACGACGATGTGGGCGGGCACCATGTACTCCACCATGTGCCCGGTGGCCCACTCCTTGACCTCGTCGGCGCTCAGGCCCTCGCTCCCGGTGGCGGGGATGACGTAGCCGACGAGGTAGGTGCCGCCGGCCGTGTTCTTCTTCGCGACGACGCAGGTGTGGCGCACGCCGGGGTGCTCGGCGAGGCCGACCTCGACGTCCTCGATCTCCAGCCGCATGCCGCGGATCTTGATCTGGTTGTCGGCGCGGCCGAGGAAGTCCAGGGACCCGTCGGGGGCGAAGCGGGCGAGGTCACCGGTGCGGTACAGCCGGGATCCGTCCGTGGCGAAGGGGTTGGCGACGAAGCGGGAGGCCGTCAGGCCGGGCGCGCCCACGTATCCGCGCCCCAGCAGGAAGCCCCCTACGTACAGCTCGCCGCCGACCCCGATCGGGACCGGGCGCAGCTCGTCGTCCAGCACGTACAGCTGGGTGTTGGGGTTGGGCCTGCCGATCGACGTCGACAGGCGTTCGGCGGCGCCCCGGTAGACGACGTGCGAGACGCCGATCGTCGTCTCGGCCGGGCCGTAGCCGTGGTACATGGGTATGTCGAGCCGGGTGCGGAAGCGTTCGTACAGCTCCGGGGTCAGTACCTCGCCGCCGCACCACACGTGGCGCAGGCTGTCGAGCCGTCCGGAGTCGCCCGCGATCTCCAGCAGGACGTCCAGCATGGACGACACGAGGTAGGTGAAGGTGACGCGCTGCTCGGCGATCACGCTCAGCAGGTGGTGCGGGTCGCGTTCGCCGCCGGGCCGCAGGACCACGAGCCGGCCGCCGCACACCAGTGGCAGGAAGATCTCGTTGATGGAGATGTCGAAGGACAACGGTGCCTTGAACAGCGAGGCGTCGTCGTGGCCGAAGCCCAGGATCTCGTCGACCTGCCACAGCAGGCGCTCGCTGATGGCCTCGTGGCGGATCATCGCGCCCTTGGGGCGGCCGGTCGAACCGGACGTGAAGATCACATAGGCGAGGGCGTCGCCGGGGACGGTGACCCCGGTCGCCGTGCCGGGGTAGGAGCCGAACCGCCAGTCGGCGAGGTCGACCGGCACGGCTTCCGGTTCGTCCGGGGCGTGCTCGCCCGAGTCGTTGAGCTGCAAGGCGACGCGTGCGTCGGCGATGACGACGGAGCGGCGGGCGGCGGGCCACTGCGGGTCGAGCGGTACGAACGCGGCGCCCGCCTGGAGCACGCCGAGCAGGCCGATCACCATGGCGGCGGAGCGGTCCAGGGAGATGGCGACGACCTGTTCGGCGGTGGTTCCGCGGTCGATCAGGTGGTGGGCCAGCTGGGCGGAGAGCTCGGCCGCCTGACGGTAGGTCAGTGAGCGGTGTTCGTCGACGACGGCGACGGCGTCCGGCCGCAGGCGTGCCTGCTCGCGGAACATCTCGACGATGGTCGGGCGGATCCGGTCCGCCGCGGTGTCGTTCCACCGGGCCAGGGTCGCGAGCCGCTCCGCGACACCGGACGGGCCGATGGTGGACAGGGGCCGGTCCGGGAAGTCGGCCAGGTCGTCCAGGGCGAGCTGTGCGTCGGCCCGTACGACACCTTCCGGGAGGGTGATGCCGCGGCCGTCCGGGCCGTGCCGGCCCTCGGTCCCGACCTCCCAGCCGGCCGCCCCGGCTCCGCCGCTGTCCGCCCAGCCGAGGACGTCGGCGAACAGGGTGCCGGGGGTGAGTTCCAGGCCGTCGGGGCTCCGGCCCGTCGCCCAGTAGGCCAGTCCGATGGCGCACGCCCGGGCGATGGTCGTGTCACCGTAGTCGCCGGCCCGCCGGCGCACGTCGGCCAGGCGGGTGGGAGAAAGCAGCACGAGACGATCGGTCGATTCCGTCATCGGAGGCTCAACGCCCTTTCCAGATCGATATGTCGGCCCAAACGGAACAAGGGGGGCTAGCTGCCTTCGCGCCAGGCCCGCCACAGTCGTGCGTAGCGGCCGCCCTGGGCCACCAGTTCCTCGTGCGTCCCCTGCTCCACGACGCGACCCGCGTCCAGTACGGCGATCCGGTCCGCCGCCATCGCCTGGGTCAGCCGGTGTGCCACGAACAGCGTGGTCCGGCCCGCGCACGCGGCGAGCACGGCCCGTTCCAGCTCGGCCGCGCCCTCGCTGCCCGCCTCCGCCGTGGACTCGTCGAGCACCACCACGGGGGTGCGGCCCAGCACCAGCCGGGCCAGGGCGACATGGGCGACCTTGGTGACGTCGAGGCGTTCGCCGCCCTCGCCGACCGGGGTGTTCAGCCCCTCGGGCAGCGCGTCGACCCATCCGTCGGCGCCGATCGTGCGCAGGGCGTCCATCAGCTGGGCGTCGGTCGCCTCCGGCGCGGCCAGGCGCAGGTCCTCGGCGAGCGGACCGGAGAAGACGTGCGTCTCCTGGGTCAGGATGCTGACCAGGGCGCGCGCCCCGGCCTCGTCGAGGCCGGCGAGGTCGGTGGACCCTATGCGCACCGATCCGCTCTGCGGGGTGCCGATGCCCGCGATCAGTGCGGCCAGGGTGGACTTGCCGGCGCCCGTCGCCCCGACGAGGGCGAGCGAGGTGCCGGCCGGGATGGTGAGGTCGACGTCGCGGACGACCGGCTCCTCGGAGTCGGGGTAGCGGAACGTCAGCCCCGCGACCTCGATGGCCACCGGCTGCGGCGCGTCCGTGGCGCCCGCCACGGCCAGGGCGCCCACCAGCCGGTCCTCCGCCTCCTCCTCCAGCACTCCGACCAGGCGGGTCAGGCTCGCGCCCGACTTCTGCGCCTCGTCGAAGGTGAACATGATGGAGCCCAGCGGGGTGAAGAGGCGGTGGAAGAGCAGCGGGGCCGCGGAGACCTCGCCGAGGGTGGCCGCGTCGGCCTCCAGCAGCGCGTACCCGACCACGATGATCAAGGTGAGGCCGATGAACTCGGCGCGGTTCTCCCGGCCGACGAACCGGCCGAAGAGCCGGAAGACCTCGACGCCGAGGTCGCGTACCCGCCAGGACTCCTGGGTGACCTTCTCGCGGACGGCGCCTTCGAGGCGGTACGCCCGGACCGTGTCGATCCCGTTCAGTCCGCTGATCAGGGCCTGCGCCCGGTCGGCCTGGGCCGCCCGCTGCTTCTGGTAGAGCGGGGCGGAGCGGGGCAGGTACCAGCGCAGGGCCAGGCCGTACGCGGGCAGCGCGCAGGCGCCGGCCAGTCCGAGCCGCCAGTCCAGGCCGAACATGCCGAGCGTGGCGATGAAGACCAGCACGCCCGCCGAGAACACGGTGGGGACGGCCGTCCTGATGCCCTTGGAGAGCACGGCCACGTCGTCGCCGACCCGGGAGAGCACGTCTCCCCGGCCGACCTGCTCGATCCGGGCGCTCGGCATCCCGAGCACCGCCCGGACCGCGCCTTCGCGCAGCCGGGCGAGCAGGTCCGCGCCGAGCCGCCCGATGAGGTAGGTCGACAGGGCGGTGCCCGCCGCGCCGAGCAGCGCGGCGGCCACCATCAACACCCCGGTGGTGACCAGGATCGAGCGCGGTCCGCCCGCGACCACCCCGTCGACGACCCGGCCGAGCAGGAGCAGCGGGAGCACTTGGAGGGCCGCCCCCGCCACCGTGGTGAACACGGTGGCGAAGGTCAGCCACGGCACCTCGCGGCAGTGCGCCACGACCCAGCGGGTGGCCTCGCGTCCGCTCGTCGTGCGCAGGGTCGACGGGGCGACGCGCGTGGCGGTGATGCTCACACCTGACCGACCGACTTGACGAGTTCGTCGATGGCGTACGGCAGGGAGAGCAGGGTGCCCTGGGACATGGCCGCGCCGACGGCCGGGCCCTCGCTGTCGAGGAGGTAGGAGACCTTGCCGTTCTTGACCGCGTTCAGGTTGGTGAACAGCTGGAACTTCTTCAGGGCTTCCTGGTCCGCCTTGTCGGCGATGACGAAGATGCGGTCGACGTCGACGAGGTCCATGCGCTCCGGGGAGAGCGTGGTGTAGAACTTGCCGTCCGCGATCTTGTCGATCTCGGCCTGGCCCTTGTAGCCGATGCCCGTCACCAGTCGGCCGCGCACGTCGGTGGTGGTGAAGGGCGCCACCGAGTCCTTGTACCAGGACAGCGGGACGGCCGTCTGGTTCGCGAACTCGGGGTGCGCCTTCTTGGCCGCGTCGAGCTTGTCCTGGATGCCCTTCACCAGCTCGGTGCCCTTGGCCTCCTGGCCGAGCGCCTTGCCGATGTGGACGGCGTTGTCCTGCCAGGGGGCGCTGAACGGCTCCTTCTCGGCCTTGGTACGGCCCACGGTGGGGGCGATCTTGGAGAGCTTCTCGTAGCCGGCCTGGTCGATCTCGGAGTACACCGCGATGATCAGGTCCGGCCGCAGGGCCGCGATCTTCTCGTAGTTCGGGCCGGCATCACCGTTGTTCATGATGACCTCGGGGCGGGTGTCGCCCCACTTCTCCTTCACCCACGGCCACTGGGTGTTGATGTCGGGGGAGGTGCCCGGCGGGTTCGGGTACTGGTCGACCATGCCGACCGGCTTGATGCCGAACGCCAGGATGGCCTGGTCGTCCGTGTAGCCGACCGAGACGACCCGCTTGGGGGCCTTCTCCACCTTGGTCGATCCGAAGGCGTGCTCCACGGTGACCGGGAAGGCGCCGCCGGCGGCCGGGGAGTTGTCGCTCTTCTTGTCGGCCTGGTCCGCCGAATCGGACCCGCATCCGGCCAGGAGGCCGACACCGAGGGTCGCGGCGGAGACTCCGGCCGCCAACCGCTGCCAGGGCTTCCTACGTGTCGATCGATGGAAAAGCATCCGAAATCCCTTGCTTTCGTGCCGTCCATTGCAGTTCCGCCCGGGGGCAGCCAAACCCTACCGCGCCTAAGTGAGGCTAGCCTAGCCTTACTTGCGGCGTAACTTTGTTTGATCTATGGGGTGTGCACGTGGGCGCGGCCGATGGGCACGATGAGCGGCCGGTCCCCGACCGGATCGTCGATCACCTTGGCGCGCAGGCCGAACGCCTCGTACAACAACTCAGCGGTGATCACGTCACGGGGATGCCCCTGCGCGAGGATCGAACCGGCCTTCATCACGATGAGGTTGTCGCTGTAGCGCGTGGCCAGATTGAGGTCGTGCAGCACCAGGACCACGGTGCATCCCGACTCGTGGAGGTCGTCCACGAGGTCGAGCACGTCGATCGCGTGCGCCAGGTCCAGATACGTGGTCGGCTCGTCCAGCAGCAGCAGGTCGGTGCCCTGGGCCAGCGTCATCGAGATCCAGACCCGCTGCCGCTGACCGCCGGACAGCGCGTCGACCGGGCGGTCGGCCAGGTCGGAGACCCCGGTCATGGCCAGGGCCCGCGCCACGACCTCGGCGTCGTCGGAGGACCACTGTCGTAGCCAACTCTGGTGCGGATGGCGTCCCCTGGCGACCAGGTCGGACACCGTGAGCCCCTCCGGCGCCACCGGAGCCTGTGGGAGCAGGCCGAGCTTCTTGGCCACGTCCCGGGTCCTGAGCCGGCCGATGTCCTCGCCGTCGAGCACGACCGATCCGCTGCTCGGTTTGAGCAGCCGGGACAGGGTCCGCAACAGGGTGGACTTCCCGCATCCGTTGGAGCCGATGATCGTGGTGATCACCCGTGGCGGGATCGACACGTGGAGGTCGTCGATGACGACCCGCCCGCCGTACCCGACCGTGACCCCTCTGGCCGCCAGCCGTACGGCCTCGTCCCCGTCAGACTCGATTCCGGCGATCTGCGATACAGCCACAACTCCCCCTGAGGTAGGCATGTCTGAAGAGGCATCGAACCCTCGGCTAGCGCAGGTTGGCCCGCACCAGCAGATGGATGAGGAAGGGGCCGCCGATCACGGCGGTCACCACGCCCACCGGGAGGGTGATCGGCAGTGCCGTACGGGCGACCAGGTCCGCGCCGATCAGCAGCAGGGCCCCGACCGTCCCGGAGGCCGCCATCGGCGGTGTCGGGCACTTCGCCAGCCGCATCGCCACCTGGGGCGCCACCAGCGCGACGAACGGGACCGGGCCGGCCGCGCTCACCGCCACGCCGGCCAGCAACACGGCGCACAGCAGCAGCACCGCGCGCACCCTCGTGTACCGGACACCGAGGCCCGCGGCCACGTCGTCGCCGAGGTGCAGCGGCTTGAACTGGAACGCGACCACCGTCACGACGACCATCAGGGCGAGGGTGCACCACAGCGCCACGCCCACGTCGTCCCACGACCGGTTGTCGAGCGAGCCGACCAGCCAGGCCTGGGCCCGGGCGACGTCCCTGATGTCGGCGGTGACCAGCAACCAGGTCGTGATCGCCTCCATCACGGCGCTCACCGAGATGCCGATGAGAATGAGCCGGAAGCCGTCGATCCCGCGCCGCCACGCCAGGAAGTAGACGAGCAGTCCCGTGCCGAGCCCGCCCGCGAGCGCCGCCCCGGACAGGCCCACGGAGTTGACGACCGCCGCGGCGGTCCCGCCCGACACCGTCACCAGGAACACCGCGACCGCGCCGGCGCCCCCGGTGATCCCCAGGATGTCCGGGCTGGCCAGCGGATTACGCGCGATCGACTGGGTGATGGCCCCCGAGACCCCGAGCGCGACGCCCACCACCAGACCGGCCAGGGCCCGCGGCATCCGCAGGTCCATGATCACGAACCGGTCGACCTGCTCGCCCCCGCCCACGACCGTGGCGATCACGCGGGACAGGCCGATGGGGAAGTCCCCGACGCCGATGGACACGCAGAACACGAGGAAGGTCGCCGCCGCCAACAGCAGCGTGGCGCACACGACCCACGGCCGCCAGACGAACGAGACCGGGCCGAGCCGCACGCCCGGCGTCACCGATGCCTTCACCTCGGTCCCGGTCATGCGCTCTTGAACTTTCCGCGCCACACCAGGGCCGCGAAGAACGGGGCCCCGAGGAGGGCCACGACGACCCCCGCGTCCAACTCCCCGGGCCGCACCAGCAGGCGCCCCGCCATGTCGCAGACCAGCAGGACGATGGCGCCGAGCAGGCCCGCGTACGGCACCAGCCAGCGGTAGTCCGGCCCGGTCAGGTACCGGGCCGTGTGGGCCACCATCAGACCGAGGAAGGCGATGGGGCCGCACGCCGCCGTGGCGGCTCCCGCGAGCAGGGTGATGGCGGCGATGCCGAGGGTCCGGCTCAGCACGATGTTCACCCCCAGCCCCCGCGCGACGTCGTCGCCGAGGTTGAGCAGGTTGAGGGCGGGCAGCGTGATCAGCGCGAGCACCAGCCCGACGGCGATGAACGCGATCACCGGCCAGATGACGTCGAACCCGACACCGGCCACGGAGCCCGCGTTCCAGAACCGCAGGGCGTTCAGCGAGGCCTTGTCGGACAGCGCGACCGCCGTGGTCATCGCGGCGAGGAACACCGTCACCCCTTGTCCGGCCAGCGCGAGGGTCAGCGGGTTACCGGCCCCCCGGCCGATGCTCGCCAGTCCGAAGACGACGACGCCGGCGACCGCGGCGCCCAGGAAGGCGAA
This sequence comes from Streptomyces sp. BF23-19, assembly GCF_041106355.1. Classification (NCBI taxonomy): domain Bacteria; kingdom Bacillati; phylum Actinomycetota; class Actinomycetes; order Kitasatosporales; family Streptomycetaceae; genus Streptomyces; species Streptomyces sp. BF23-19. The sequence continues at coordinate 54,896 of NZ_JBGBPT010000021.1, forward strand.
CCAGACGTACTGGAACGGGTTCGCGAACCCGAACAGGGCGATCACCAGCACCACGGCGAAGGAGGCGCCGGAGTTCACGCCCAACAGGCCCGTGTCGGCGATCGGATTGCGCGTGTACCCCTGGATCAGCGCTCCGCCGACCCCCAGGGCCACGCCCGCCACGACCGCGAGCACCGTGCGCGGCACCCGTACGGTCCGCACGATGAGCCGTATCTCGGTGAGCCGCTGGTCGGGGTCCGGCGCCGCCGACAACCCGCGCCACACCTCGGCGGGGGTCAGCGCCCGCGCGCCGACGGCCAGCGACACCACCATGGCGGCCAGGAGGACCAGCACCAGGGCGACCGAGCCCACGACCCGCCGCCGACGGGCTTCCGTCACGCCCCCGGGCACGGGGCGTTCCACTGCGATCGTGCCCATGTCGCTCTACGTCATCCCTTCGATCCACCGGGGTGGCACGGCCGGTGGCACCCGCCACCGCCCGATCGGGTCGGCACGCCGACGCAGCCGCGACCGAAACTTAGGCAAAGCTAAGCTGATTCCATGGCACGCTGTCGATAGACAAAACGGTCAGGAGGGGGTGGCGAACAACCAACTCGCCCTCAAATATGCACTGTTGAGCGATTAGGTAATCCTAACCTTACTTGGCCTGGGTGGCGGCACGCAAACGCGGCCCATGGCCGGGGCGCGCTCCGGGTCCGCGAGGAGTCCGGCCCGTCAGGTGTGCAGACGGCTGTTCGGGCCGTCCTGGTCGCCGGCGCTCTCGTCGTTGAACCAGTAGTCGCCGGCCGCCAGGTACCGGAAGGAATGGGTGCTCTTGCTGGGCAGCTCGACGGTCACGGCGCGCTTGCCGTCCTTCCTGCGGGCCAGGGTGTGGACCCCGGGCTGCCAGTCGTTGAAGTCGCCGACCACACTGACCGGTCCCGGCGGGGTGTCGACGGGCAGGATGAAGGTGACCTCGGTGCGGTCCTTGCGCAGTTTGCGCTCCAGCATGGTGAGCTCCTGACAACGGCAGTGGGGGTGGTACGCCGCCCATAGTCGGCGGCGGACGCACCGGACGCACCCCGGCGCCGCCACTCCCACCACGGACCCACCACATCGAGTGACTCGCGGGCACGCGATGTCACCCTGCGTGTCGGCGCCCTCGGGGGGCGTCCCCCTCCGCTCCTGTCAAGGTACGAATGGCCGGGACTACGGCCTCGTCCCGCCCCCGGGCACGGTGGATAACGACCTTCCTGCGCAAGAGCAGGAACGAATCGCCGTCCGTACCGGAGGCATCCATGTTCCGCCGCGCAGGGGCCTTCGTGACCCGTCACCCCCGACTCGTCCTCGTCGGCGCGCTCCTCTTCCTCGTCCTGTCCGTCGTGTTCGGCATGGATGCGGCCGGCCGGCTGAAGACGCAGGGATACGACGATCCGCGGTCCGAGTCCAGCCGCGCCGCTCGACTGGCGGGCGAACGCCTGGGCGCCTCCCCCAACCTGGTCCTCGTCGCTCGGAGCGGCGGCGGTTCCGTGGACGACCCGGCCGCCCGCGGCGCGGGCGAGGAGCTGACCGGCAGGCTCGCCGCGCAGCCGCACGTGAGCGCCGTGACCTCGTACTGGACCGACCGCGCGGCGGAGCTGCGCAGCCGCGACGGCCACGCGGCGATGCTGGTCGCGCACGTGGACGGCGAGGGGAAGGAGCTCGCGGCGCGGGCCGAGCGGCTGCGCGCGGAGCTGGCCGCCCCGGCCGACGCCGGGAAGCCCCTGACGGTGCACGTCGGAGGGAGCGCCCTGGTCGACGCCGAGCTCCAGAACATCTCGGAGTCCGACCTGAAGCGGGCCGAGTCCGTCGTCCTGCCGGGCACCCTGATCCTGCTGGTCCTGGTGTTCGGCAGCGTGGTCGCCGCCGCCCTGCCCCTGCTGATCGGGGTCCTCGCCATCGCCGGGACGCTGCTGGTCCTGAGCGTTCTCGGCAGTGTCACCGACGTGTCCGTGTTCGCGCTGAACCTCACCACGGCCCTCGGCCTGGGGCTCGGCATCGACTACGGGCTGCTGGTCGTCTCCCGGTTCCGCGAGGAGCTGGCCGCCGGGTTCCTCCCGCGGACCGCCGCCGTACGGACCGTGCGCACCGCCGGTCACACCATCGCGTTCAGCGCCGCGACGGTCTCCGCCGCGCTCGCCACGCTGCTGGTGTTCCCGCCCTACTTCCTGCGCTCCTTCGCCTACGCGGGGATCGCCGTGGTGGCGATCGCGGCGGTGAGCGCCGTGACCGTACTGCCCGCCCTGCTCGCCCTGCTCGGGAAGCGGGTGAACGCCTGGTCCGTGCCGTGGCGCCGCTCGGTCCGCTCCGGCTCCCGGTCCGGGTTCTGGGAGGGGCTGGCGCGGATCGTCGTACGCCGCCCGCTGATCGCGGCGCTGCCGGTGATCGGACTGCTGACGCTGCTCGCCGCGCCCTTCGCGCACGCCGATTTCGCCACGCCCGACGACCGGGCGCTGCCGGTCGGCGCGGCCGCCCGACAGACCGGTGACCTGGTGCGCGACCGCTTCGACATGAAGGGCGCGAGCGCGCTGACGGTCGTCACCACGGGCGGCGTCTCCCCGGGGGAGCGGGCGCAGTACGCCCGCCGCCTGTCCGCGTTCCCGCAGGTCGCCCAGGTCGTGGGACCCGACGGCGGCTTCCGGTACGGCGAGCGGGCCACCACGGCGGTCGCCGGTTCGGCCGTCGCCAGCTCGGCCGGAGCGGGTGTCCGGCCCGCCGGGCCCGCCGCCCGGGGCCCGGTGCGGCTCTCCGTGGTACCGCTGGTCGACCCCCGGTCGCACGCCGCCCAGCAGCTCGTCCACGACATCCGCGCGCTCCCCGGCCCGGCGGGCGCCGAGGTCCTCGTCGGCGGACCGAGCGCCGTCCTGGTCGACGCCAAAGCCACCGTGGGCGACCGGATCCCCTTGGCGCTCGCGCTGATCTCCGTCACCACCTTCGTACTGCTGCTGGGCTTCACGCGCAGCCTGCTGCTCCCGCTGAAGGCCATCGTGCTGAACGCGCTGAGTCTCGCGGCCGTCCTCGGCGCCATGGTCTGGGTCTTCCAGTCGGGCCATCTGCACCAGCTGCTCGGCTTCACTCCGGGACCGCTCAGTACGACCATGCCGGTCCTGCTGTTCTGCATCGTCTTCGGGCTCTCGGTGGACTACGAGGTGTTCGTCCTCGCCCGTATCAAGGAGGCGCACGACGCCGGGGAGGACAACGCCCGCTCGATCGTCACGGGCATGGCCCGCACGGGCGGCATCGTCACCACCGCCGGCGCCCTGCTCGCCTTCACGCTCCTGAGCTTCGGCACCTCGCAGGTGTCCCTCCTGCAGTTCTTCGGGATCGGTGCGGGCCTCGGCGTCCTCCTCGACGCCACGCTCGTCCGGGGTGTCCTCGTACCCGCGCTGATGCGCCTGGCGGGCGGCCTGAACTGGTGGGCGCCGCGTCCCATCCGGCTCAAGGAGCCGCTGCGGGCGTCCCGTCCGCCGCCGGCCCCTGTCCGCAGGTGTCCCGCGGCCCGGCCCGCCCCGCGCACCCCGGCCCGCGCCCGCGCCCGCCACTGACCACCGCTCCGTACCCGTACCCCGTCCCCCGTACGACCGTCCACGTCCCGCACGACCCTCACGGCAAGGAAGAACTCCCATGACCGACATCGCCATCACCGGACTCGGCTGCCGCTTCCCCGGCGCTCCCGACATCAGCGCCTACTGGAAGCTCCTGCTGAGCGGGGAACGACAGTTCTCCGCCGTGCCGAAGGAGCGCTGGAACCATGAGACCTTCCACGAGCCCGGCAATCCGTCGGCCCCCCATGCCGCGTACACCGACCAGGTCGCCTTCCTGGACGACGTGGACCGCTTCGACGCCCTGCACTACGGCGTACCGCCCGCCCGCGCCCGGGCCATGGACCCGCAGCACCGGCTGCTGCTGGACGTCACCCGCGAGGCCCTCGACGACGCGGGGCTGGGCCGGGGCGACTTCGACCGGGAGAACACCGGGGTCTTCTGCGGCATGTCGGTGTCCGACTACAAGGACCTCATGTCGGCCCCCATCCGGGCCATCGCCCTGGCCGAGGACGCCCAGCAGGCCGCGGCGGACCCCGGCGACCTCCTCGACGCCGTCAAGGACCACGCGGGATCGCTCGGCACCGTCCAGGCCTTCAGCCTGCCGGGCAGCCTGCTCAACATGGCCCCCGGCACCGTCAGCCGGCACTTCGACCTCGGCGGGCCAAGCTTCGCCGTCGACGCCGCCTGCTCCGGCTCGCTCGTCGCCCTGGACCAGGCCCTGGCCCAGCTGCGCCAGGGCAGCTGCCGCATCGCCGTCGTCGGTGGCGTGTACCTCAACCTCACCCCCGACAGCCTGATCGGCTTCTCCACGCTCCGGGCGCTCTCCGCCACCGGGATGTGCCGCCCCTTCGACGAGGCGGCCGACGGTTTCGTCCTCGGCGAGGGCGCCGGCGCCGTCGTCGTACGGCCGCTCGCCGACGCGCTCGCGGCGGGCGACCGGGTCTACGCGGTGATCAAGGGCATCGGCTCGGCCAACGACGGCGCGTCCCCCGGGCCGCTGGCGCCCGCTCCCGAAGGCCAGCTGCGCGCCATGCGCCGGGCCTACGACGACGCCGGGGTCGCCCCGTCCTCGGTGGGCTTCCTGGAGGCCCACGGCACCGGTACCGCGACCGGCGACCGCGCCGAGGTCGAGGCGCTGCGCCGACTACGTACCGAGTACCCCGACGACGACCCTTCGCTGTGCTACGTCGGCGCGGGCAAGGCCCTCATCGGACACTCGCTGTCCGCCGCGGGCATCGCCGGACTGATCAAGACGGCCCTGGTGGTCCACCACCGGACGATCGTGCCGCAGCCGAAGACCGCCCCGCACCCGGGTCTGGGCATCGACGCCGCGGGCCTGCGGCTCGCCGACACGGCGCGGCCCTTTCCGGACTCCGGTACTGCGCGCCGGGCCGCCGTCAGTTCGTTCGGCTTCGGCGGGACGAACGTCCACGTGGTCCTGGAGGAGCGGCCCGCCGCCGCCCCCGCCCCGGCTCCCGGCGGGGACACCCCGGACGCCGGCCCTCAGCTCGTCCTGCTCTCGGCCGGCGGTCCCGAGCTGGACCGGTACATCGGCGACGTTCTCGACGCACTCGACACGGCGGACCCCGCCCCGCTGGGAGCCGTGGCCCACACCCTCGGCTCCCGCCGGCCGCTGACGGCCCGGCTCGCGATCGTCGCCGACGACACGAAGGCGTTCGTCGAGCGGCTGCGCCACGCCCGCCGGCAGCTCGTCGAGGGTGGGCGGGGCGACCTCGGCGACGGGGCCTACGCCGCCGACGCCCCGCTGCCGGCCGAGCAGCGCCGCCTCGCCTTCGTCTACCCCGGTCAGGGCAGTCAGCGGCCGGGCATGATGCGGGACCTCTACGAGCGGTTCCCCGGTTTCCGAGGGACCGTCGACGGCCTCGGCGCCGCGGCCCGCGAGGACGCCGGCCCCGACATCGGCGACCTGCTGTACGGCGGGCCGGCGACCACCGACGGCGACAGCGACAGCGACGACGCCGGGGAGATCGGGCGCCGGCTCGCCTCCACCGAGGTGTGCCAGCCGCTGCTCGGGACCGTCCAGATCGCCGCCACCCGGCTCCTCGCCGGCTTCGGCATCGCCCCCGACCTGGTCCTCGGCCACAGCGTCGGGGAGTTCGCCGCGGCCGCGGCGGGCGGCGCCCTCACCGACGAGGACACGGTACGGCTGCTGGTGCACCGGGGCGCGACCCTCCGGGAGGCCGAGAGCTGCCTGCGCGGCGGGATGCTCGCCGTACAGACCGACAAGGAGACCTGCCGCCGGCTGGTGAACGGCATCGACGACGTGTGGCTCGCCTGCTTCAACCAGCCGCGTCAGGTCGTGGTCAGCGGTACGCCGCACGGTCTCGACGCCATGCGGCAGGCCTGCGCGGAGGCCGGGGTCGTCACGGTGGCTCTCGACGTGTCGAACGCCTTCCACTCGCCGCGGCTCGCCACCGCCGACGAGACCATGCGCGCGGACCTCGCCGACCGCCAAGTCGGCAGCCCCGTCGTGCCGTTCGTCTCGTCCGTGAACGCGGCCGTCTGCACCGACCCCGAGCGGCTGCGCGAGCTGTGGGCCCGGCACGCGTCCGCGCCGGTCCTGTTCGGCGACGCCGTGCGCACCGCCTACGACCAGGGGGCCCGCGTCTTCCTCCAGGTGACCGGCGGCAACTCGCTGCTCACCTCGGTCCGCCGCAACCTCGCCGACCACGGCGACGTCCACGTCGTCCCCGTCGCCGGGGTGGCGCCGGACGGCGGGCGGGGCCTCGTCCGGGCCCTCGCCCGGCTCGCGGTCCTGGGCGCCCCGGTCGACCCGCGCGCGCTGGTCCCCCAGGAGGAGCGCCGACTGCTCGACCTGCCGGTGGCCAAGCTCGCCACCCAGTCCTACTGGGTCCCCCGACGGCGCCCGGGGAAGACGGGCGACCCCGTCCCCGCGCCCGCCCACCGGGTCCGGTCCCGGGCCCCGTCCGTATCCCCCGAGGAGATCACGATGAACGACTCGCCGCTCCAGCCGATGGACGAGCTGCGCCGGCTGGTCCAGCAGCAGACGGCGCTGCTCGCCCGCCTCGCCGAAACGCTTCCCCGGCCGAACGCGGCCACGGAGGCGACGTTGCCGGCCCGCCTCGCCGAGACTCTGCCCGAGCTCCCCGAGCTCCCCGAGCTCCCCGAGCTCCCCGAGCTCCCCGAGCTCCCCGAGCTCCCCGAGCTCCCCGAGCGGAACCGGCCCGCTGAGGCCGTCGCCCCGGCGACGGCCGACACCACGCCGGTGGCCCCTGCGGCTTCGGTCGCGCCGGACGCCCCGGCCGTGCCGGACGCGCCCGTCGACGAGGAACCGGCACGGCCGGGGGACGACGTCACCACCGTCCGGGAGTCCGTGCTCGCGCACGTGGCCCGGGTCAGCGCCTTCCCCGTGGCTCATCTGCACGACGACCAGCTGCTGATCGACGACCTCGGTTTCGACTCGCTGATGCTGACCGACCTGTTCACCTCGCTCAAGCGGCAGTGGCCCCGGTGGACGCGCGACGAAACGGCCACCGACCGGCCGACCATCGCCGGGATCGCCGCAATGATCGCGAGCGGCTGCGGCGACACCGTGCCGGCCCTCGTCCCCGGCCCCGTCCCCGAGCAGCGCTCCGGAGCCGACGAGGCTGCGGCACCGCCGCCCGTCGACGCGGTCTCCGCGCCGCCCGCCGCTCCGCCCGTCGACCTTCCGGCGGCCACGGACCCGGTCGCCACCCCGCTCCCCGAGGAACACACCCGGATCGAGTGCTTCCCGGAGGTCACCGCCCACACCGAGCGCGTCGCGACGCTCTCCGAGCTGGGGCTGCCCAATCCGTACTTCCTCGTCCACGAGGGCGCGCTGACGGACACCACCGTGATCGACGGCCGGGAACTCCTCTCCTTCTCCAGCTACAACTACCTGGGCATGGCGACCCACCCGCAGGTGAACGAGGCGGCCCACGAGGCGATAGAGCGCTGCGGCACCTCGGTCTCCGCCAGCCGGCTGCTCTCCGGCAGCCGACGGCTCCATCTGGAACTCGAGAGCGAGCTCGCCGACCTGCTCGGCTGCGAAGCGGCGATCACCCTGGCCAACGGCCACGCCACCAACGTCACCGTGATCGGCCACCTCGTCGGGCCCGGGGACCTCATCGTCCACGACGCCCTCGCCCACGACAGCATCCTGCAGGGGTGCAGGCTCTCCGGCGCGACCCGGCGGCCCTTCCCCCACAACGACGCCAACGCCCTCGACGCCCTGCTGACGCAGGTCCGCGACCAGTACCGGCGGGTCCTCGTCGTCGTGGAAGGCGTCTACAGCATGGACGGGGACGTCGCCGACCTGCCCGCCCTCGTCGACGTCAAGCGCCGGCACGGCGCGCTGCTGATGATCGACGAGGCGCACAGCATCGGGACGATCGGGCGGACCGGGCGCGGCATCGGCGAGTACTACGGCATCGACCGCTCGGCCGTCGACCTGTGGTCGGGCACCCTGTCCAAGGCGCTGGCGAGCTGCGGAGGCTACGTCGCGGGGAGCCGCCCCGTCGTGGAGTACCTGCGCTACACCGTGCCGGGCTTCGTCTACAGCGCCGGGATGACCCCGGCCGACACCGCGGCCTCACTGACCGCCCTGCGCATGCTGCGGGCCGAGCCGCAGCGGGTGGCGCGGCTCTCGGAGAACGCGGCGCTCTTCGTCCACCTCGCGCGCGAGGCGGGCATCAACACCGGGGACAGCCATGACACGCCGGTCGTACCGTGCATCGTCGGGGACTCGCTGAAGACCCTGCGGCTCGCGGAGGCCCTGTTCCAGCAGGGCATCAGCGTCAACCCGATCCTCCATCCGGCCGTACCGGAGGAGCAGGCCCGGCTGCGGTTCTTCCTCACGTACGACCACACGCCCGGGCAGATCCGCCGGACCGTGGCCGCCCTGACCCGCGAGCTGCTGCTCCTCGACACGGCCCCGGTCTCATGAGCGCCGCCGCCGTGGACGCCGGCTTCCGGGCGATCGCGCCGGGCCGGGTCCACCGGTGGGGCGGAGCCCGCCTGATCGTCGCCCGGGCCTGTGACCTCGGGCAGGTGCCCGCACTCTCACCGGCCGAACGGCGCGTGCTCCGCGCGCTGCCGGCCTGGCGGCAGGCCGAGTGGACGGCGGGTCGGTTCCTCGCCAAGCGGCTGGTGCGTGAGGTGGTCTCCGGGCCGGCGGACGGTGTGGAGATCCTCCCCCGGGAGGACGGCAGTCCCCGCGTCCTCGTCGGCGGCGGCCCGATGCCCGCCCTGCACCTCTCCATCAGCCACACCGCCCGGCACGTCGCCGCGGCGCTCGCGCCGGAACCGGTCGGGGTGGACCTGTGCGAGATCGACTCGGCCGACGCCGTACGCCGGGTCGCGGACCATTTCCTGTCGCCCGAGGAGCTCTCCCTCATCGACACGGAACGGCCCGACGCCATGACCGGGGCCTGGGCGCTGAAGGAGGCCGCGGTCAAGGCCGACCGGAGCGGGGTCTTCGGCGCGGCTCCGCGCGGCATCCCGATCCGCTGTCTCCGGCCGCCCGTCCTCGGCGGACGGCGCCGCGCCATGGTGTGGCGGGTGGGTGACGCTGCGCTCGCCCTGGTCCTCGCGCACCCGGGTGGTTGAGTGCCCCGCGTGACGGCACTGCGTTGGTGCTCCTTGCCCGGCTGGATCATTCTGGTCAGAGGAGCGCCTGGCCGTGCACGTCCCCGTGGGACGGCGGCAGCGGAACGAGCGAGGGCGAGATGAGTGGCGATGGAGCGAGTTCCCACCTCTCCTGGTGAGCGGCCCGAGGAGACGGGCGCCTCCCTCGAGTCGACCTACACGGCCTCGGCGACGATCAACGAACAGGGCATCGTCACCGAGTGGAGCGAGGGGGCGACCCGGCTGCTGGGCTATGTGCCGTCCGAGGTCGTGGGACTCCCCGCCGCCCACCGGCTCGCCGACGTCCTCAGCGAAGCGGCGCGACGGTTGCCGGACGAGCAGGAGCGGTGGAGCGGCACGGTGGCGCTGCGCCACCGGGACGGTCACCGCATGGAGGTGGCACTGCTCGCGCACCGCTGGACGTCCAGCGGCGGAACCACCAAGTGGTTCGTGGTGTCCGCCGTCGGGGGCGCGCCCCGCGCGCCCTGGGAGGAACCGCTGAAGGAATGGGCGTTCACCCAGTCCCCCTGTTTCCTGGCCGTCTTCGACACGGATCTGCGCCTGGTGCGGGCGAACGCGGGCATGGAGCGCACGCTCTCGCTCACGGAGGCCGAGATGCGGGGACTACGGCTGCCGGAGATCGCACCGGATCCCGTGAGCGACGAGACCGAGCGCCGGATGCGCCTGGCGCTGGACTCCGGTGAGCCGCAGTACATGGAGGCCTTCATCCACCCGACGGGCGTCGGCGGGGAGCACGGTTGGGCCACCTCGCTGGCGCCGTTGCGGGACCCGGACGGCCGGGTGCACGCCGTATGTCTGGCCGCGCACGACCGGAGCGCGGTGGAGAGCGTCCAGCACCAGATGCTCCTGACGGACGAGGTCGACACCGCCCCCATCGGGACCACGCTGGACAGCGTCCGCACCGCGCACGAACTGGCCGACGCCGCAGTCCCCCGGTTCGCCGACTTCGCGGTGGTCGACCTGCTGGAGCCGCTCCCGCGCGGGGACGAGCCGTCCTCGGTCCAGGCCGACGTGCCGGTCACCGTGTGCCGTGCCGCGGCGCGGTCGGTGCTCGACGGGACCCCGGAGTCCAGGGTCGCCGTCGGGGACACGACCAGTTATCCGCCGCTGTCACCGCCCGTCGAAGCGCTGGTCGCGGGCCGGGGCGCCGTGTACGGGGCCATGGACCCGGCCCTCGCCCGGTGGGCGGCCCAGGATCCGGAGGCCGCCTGGATCGGGGAGTACGGGGCCCACTCGATCATGGTGGTGCCGATGCGGGCCGGCGGGGGCACGCTCGGGGTGGCCGTCTTCAGCCGGCACCGACGCCGGGAGCCCTTCCAGCAGGAGGACCTGCGGGTGGCCGGGGAACTCACGGCCCGGGCGGCGGCCGGCATCCGCAACGCGTACCGGTCCGGCCGGGAGCACACCACGACCATGACGCTGCAGCGCAGCCTGCTCCCGCACACGCTGCCCGACCAGGCGGCGCTGGAGATCGCCTCCCGGTACCTGCCGGCGGCCGGCGAGGCCGGTGTGGGCGGCGACTGGTTCGACGTGATCCCGCTGTCGGGCGCCCGGGTGGCGCTGGTCGTGGGGGACGTCGTCGGCCACGGCATCCGGGCCACCGCCACGATGGGACGACTGCGCACCGCCGTACGCACCCTGGCCGACGTCGACCTGGGCCCCGACGAGCTGCTCACCCACCTCGACGACCTCGTCATCCACCTGTCCGCCGACGAGGGCGACCAGGAATCCGGCGGGGAGACGGCCGGGGGCATCGGCACCACCTGCCTCTACGTGGTCTACGACCCGGTCATCCGGCGCTGCACGGTCGCCCGGGCCGGCCACCCGCCGCCGGCCGTGGTCTCCCCCGAGGGCTCCGTGTACCTCCTGGACGTCCCGGCCGGTCCCCCGCTGGGCCTGGGCGGCCTGCCGTTCGAGACGCTCGAGGTCGAACTGCCCGAGGGCAGCATCCTCGCCCTGTACACCGACGGTCTGTTGCAGGCCCGCGACCACGACATCGACGACGCGTTGGACAGCATGTTCGCGGCCCTGGTCCGGCCGGCGGACACCCTGGACGCGGTGTGCGACCGCGTCCTGACGGCCATGCTCACGCACCGCCCGGACGACGACGTGGCCCTGCTCGTCGCCCGGACCCGGGGCCTGCACGCCGACCAGGTCGTCGTCTGGGACCTTCCCTCCGAGCCCTCTGTGGTCGCCACGGCGCGGCGCCAGACCACCGACCAGTTGACGGCCTGGGGGCTGGAGGAGGCCGCCTTCGTCACGGAGCTCCTGGTCAGCGAGTTGGTGACCAATGCGATCAGGTACGGTCAGCCGCCCATCCAGCTGCGGCTGATCCACGAGAAGAACAGCACCCTGATCTGCGAGGTCTCCGACGCGAGCAGTACCGCCCCGCACATGCGGCGGGCCCGGACCTTCGACGAGGGCGGTCGGGGTCTGCTGCTGGTGGCCCAGCTCGCCCAGCGCTGGGGCACCCGGCACGCGGAGATCGGCAAGACCATCTGGGCGGAGCAGTCCCTCACCGAGTTCTGAGGACGACGAGGACGCGTACAGAGCCGGTCGGTATGCACGGAAATGTCCCCTGTGACGCGCCTGTGACAGTCGACGGACACCTCCATGAAGTCCCGCCGACAAGCTCTTTATCAGGGACAAACACCGACATTCAGGTATACGTCCCCTGCTTCCGAGGACGTGAGCAGTGATGACCAGGCCGACCCGTCGGAGGAAATCATGACTCTCACCCTCGTCGCCCCGCAGACCGAAGCCACCGCCCCCACGCTCGCCCCGCGCGAGCAGGAGGCCCTGCGACACATCGCCGCAGGCTGCACCTACCTGCAGACGGCCCGCCAGATGGGGCTCTCCAAGCACACGGTCGACGCCTACCTGCGCCGCATCCGCGCCAAGCTGAACATCAGCACCACGGCCGAGATGACCCGCCTGGCCATCTCGATGGGGCTGTGACAGCCGCAGGAAAGACTCGACGGGAAGACGGAAGACGCCCGTGACGGGCGAGGCGGTCTACGGGCCGCCGGGCAGGCCGTAGAAGACCGGCCGGGCCCAGACCGGGGGCTCCCGCGGGGGCACGGAGTCCCCCGGGGGGACGGGGGGACGGGAACCCTCCCGCGACGGCGGATCGGCGTGACGGCCGATGCCGCCTCCTGTGGCGTCGCGCAGCGCGGCCACGAATTCGAGGCAGGACCCGTAGCGGTCCTCGGGGACCTTCGACAGAGCCTTGGTCAGTACGTCGGCGGCGGCGGGAGCGATTCCCGGCCGCCTTTCCGTCAGTGGGGGTGGGGGGTCGTACTGGTGCGCCCACAGCAGCGCCGCGTCCTCCTCGCGCTGGAAGGGCGGCCCGCCGGCGAGGGTTTCGTAGACGACGCACGCCAGGCTGTAGAGATCGCACCTGCCGTCCACCGGCCTGCCGGAGATCTGTTCCGGCGCCATGTAGTCGAGCGTGCCGACGAACTCCCCGTCCGTGGTGAACCCGGTCAGCGCCAGCGACTTCTTCGTCAGCCCGAAGTCCGTGAGGTAGATGTGCTCGGGGTGGTCGCTGTCGGTGCCCGCGGCGACCAGGATGTTGCCGGGCTTGACGTCGCGGTGCACGAGATCGTGGTCATGGGCGGCGTCGAGCGCCGATGCCACCTGGGCGGCGATGCGCAGGGCGGTCGCGACCGGCAGTGGGCCCTCGCGGTCCAGCAGGGCGCGCAGGTCCAGGCCGGAGACGTAGCGCATGGCGATGTAGAGGACGCCGTCGGTCTCACCGGCTTCGAAGATGGGCACGATGTGCGGGTGGTCGATCGAGGCGGCCACCCGCGATTCGTGTGTGAAGCGGCGCCGGAAGGTCTCGTCACGGGCGCGCTCGGGGGCGATCAGCTTGAGCGCGACGGTACGGTCGAGGCGCAGGTCCTTCGCGCAGTAGACGACGGCCATGCCACCGCGGCCGATCATGCGCTCCACCCGGTAGCCGGCGATCTGCTTGCCGATGAGGCCGGAGGCGCGGCCCGCGTACACGCTGAGGTTCGACACCTCGCTCATCGGACGTCCCCCTCGCCCGGCCGTGTGACGCCGCCGGACGCGGCAGGCCGCTCTTCCATACCTGGAAGTCTATCGACCGCCCCACCCGCGCGCGCCGTGGACCGGGACGGTCGGGGCGGACACGCGTGCGCGTCCATGGCGGTCAGTCGTCGTCGTTGCCGCCGGCGCCGCCGTTACCACCGAGGCCACCGGTGGTCCCGCAGCCGAAGCCGATGCAGAGGCCGCCGTCGCCGCCGGTGCCGCCCTTGCCGCCGTCGCCGCCGGGCAGTGCGACCCCGCCGGTGCCGCCGGTGCCGCCGTTGGCGCTGCCGTTGCAGGTCCCGGCGCAGATGCCGCCCTTGCCGCCGTTCGTACCGTTGCCGCTCGGTACGCCCGTGGTGCCGTTGCCGCCGTTGGCACTCCCGTTGCACAGCCCGGCACAGATGCCGCCCTTGCCGCCGTTGGTTCCGTTCACCGATCCGTCGCAGTTGCCGGCACAGACCCGGTCACCGACCCGCACGCTGCCCTTGTCCACCTTGACGTCGCCGAGCACCGCCTTGCCGTGGAACCGGCCGCCGCCGGGATGCGTGTCGCCGCTGCCGAACGCGGAGACGGTCCGGACGGACGGGGCCGGGGCCGCGGTGGCGACCGGTGCGATCGCACCCGCGCCGATCAGAGTCGCGGAAATGATGAGGCCGAGCCGAAACTTCGTGGATCGCGCACGCATGAGAATCTCCCTTGCCTGGAATTGCATTCCGTGACGCGGCTGCGATGTCCCGCTTTCCGCGTTCCTGTCGAGTGGGCCAGATCGATGTCCGGCCGTTCGTTTCCCCGAGGTTTTCGCCGACGCCCCGGCCTGTCGTGCACCGGGGCGTCGAGGCCTCACGGGCGGACGTCGTCCGCCATCAGGGCGAACCAGTCGCCGTCGACGTAGTACTTCTTCCAGGTGTCGATCTGCTTTTCCGAGATCTTGTACTTGTCGGCGATCTTCTTCGTGGTCTCGTCCTCGTCGTCGGCCGCCAACACGATGATCGCGATGCGCACCTTGTCGACCACGGTCAGATCCGCCTTCGACTTGTCGGGCAGGTCCTCGAACTTGAAGCAGCCGACCCCGCCGGGCTGACCGGGCTCACCCGGCTGACCGGGCTCGCCGCCCCGGCCGCCCTTGCCGCCCTCTCCGCCCTTGCCGCCGGCGCCGAACCCGACGCAGTGTTCGGGCTGGTCGGCCGGGGCCGAGGCGCTGATGTTCGTGGGGGTGTGGGACTGCGACGCCTGCGCGGCGCACGCCGTACCGGTGACGAGGGCCAGAGAGGCCGTGGCCAGGATGATCGGACGCTGCCAGGACTTCGTGAACATGAGGGGTTTCTCCGTTTCGGCACATACCGAGAGGGGGGGTGGAGGGTGGGGGTGGAGGCCCTAAGGCCTCCACCCCGTTGAGCCGGGTCCTACGGGGAGCGGTCAGAAGAGGCTGCCGCCACCGGCGCCGCCGTTGCCGCCGGCGCCACCGATCAGGCCACCGAGGCCGCCGTCGCCGGCCTTGCCGCCGTTGCCTCCGTTGAAGAAGCTGAAGCCGCCGTTGCCGCCGTTGCCGCCCTTGCCGCCCTTGAGGAAGCCGTCGCCGCCCCCGCCGCCGCCACCGGCGTTGCCGCCCTGGAGGACGCCGAAGCCGCCGTCGCCACCGTTACCACCGGCGCCGCCGATCCGGCCTTCGCCGCCACCGCCGCCACCGCCACCGGCGCCGCCGACCAGGAAGCCGTCTCCACCGGTACCGCCGTTGCCGCCCTTGCCACCGGTGCCCAGGACGCTGCCGCCACCGGAGCCACCTGCACCACCGGCGCCACCGACGAGACCGCCGGTACCGCCCTTGCCACCGTCACCTCCGGCGCCTCCACCGTTCGGCAGGGCCGTAGCGACGTGGGAGGCGACCGGAGCGGCCGAGGCCATGGACGCCGGAAGCATGACTCCTCCTGTGACCACAGCGGCCGCGGCGACCAGAGTGGCGACGCGGAAACCGCGACGGGTGGAACGGGTGCCATTGCTGGTGTGCATCTTGCGGTTCATGACTTTCTCCTACAGATCAAGAGGGGTGTTTGCCGTACCCGGATTTCCGGGACGGTGCGGTGATATCGGCGAGAGAAGGGATCCTCGGAGAGGTATTCCGTTTCTTTCGTCTGCCTCGTTTTCTTTCCGGTGAGGCCCGCACCACAAGTAAGCCCCGGGGGCCACACCCGGGTCATGTTCCGGAAACTCGGGACTTGACACCCTCATGAATGCGGGATAAAAGCCCCCCCTCTCACCCGGCCCGGTCGACGCCGTGCAGGTGGGCGGGCCCGTAGGGGGCGGCCGGCCGTCCGGTCATCAGCGCCCAGTACCGGTCGCCGAAGGACCAGTGCCACCACTCCGTCCCGTAATTCACGAGGCCGGAGGCCGTAAGGGCATCGGACAGGGTGGTGCGGTGCAGGCGGGCCCGGCGGGAGAGGCCGTCGGCGAGCGTGTAGCACGCGCCCGCCGATTCCTCCGGGGTGGCGTTGACAGGGGTGCCCATGTCCAGCTCGATCCCCTCCGCGTCGACGAGCGTGAGGTCGACGGCGGCTCCGGCGCTGTGCGGGGCGATCTCCGGCGGCGCGACGTAGCGGGCGGCCTGTGCCCTCAGCTCCGCTCCCGTCCAGTCAGGGTGGGCGGTGCGCAGCTCGGCCGCGTACTCCTCGTAGTAACGGTTCTGGAGGGCGGGCGGGCGGAAGCCTTCGACGATGAGCAGGCGCAGGTCGTCGGGCAGCAGCTCTTGCGCGTGCAGGAGCCGGTCCGCGACTCCCGATCTCAGGCGGGCGAAGGCGCCGGCGGGGTCGGTGCGGCGGTCGTCGCACCGCAGCGCGCCGTCGGCGCGGATGTCGACGAGGGGTGCGCCGTTCTCGGCGACCGGGACGGCCGCCACGCGGGGGTCGGACATCAAAATGATGCTCATCTACGTCTTCACGTCCCAGAGGTCGAAAATGCGGCCGGCCCCGCCCCGAGGAACGGGGCGGGGCCGGGATGGTTCAGCGGGTCTGGGCGAACGTGCGGCCCTGGTGGCCCTCGGCGGCGCAGGAGCGTTTCTCCGCGGCCGTCATCTTGCGGGTCTTGACCACCACGGCGTTGCTCTTGCCGTCCGTGCCGTTCTTGGCCGGGCTGGTGATCGTGTCCTGGAAGAACCAGTAGTAGTGGCTCCACTTGGGGCTGTCGTAGTGGGTCTGCCAGGTGCCGGAGACCTTCTGCATCACCTGGGCGCGCGAGATCCACCCGACTTCGCCCGGCTTCACCGTCATGTTGAGCGAGCTGCTCTCCGAGTGGCTGCTCGACCAACTATGGCTGTAACTCGCGGTTACGCTCAGGTCAACGATGCCCGCTATGTTACCGCCGGCCGTGACGGAGACGCCCAGCGAGTCGGTGGAGCCCACCGTGTCGTCCCAGGTCATCGACTGGGACGAGTCGGAAGTGCTGCAGTTGTACAGGGAGTTCGACACCTGGCGGAACTGACCCAGGTACGCCTCCCCGAGCTCGGGCGAGTTGAAGGTGCACTTGCCCTCGCCCGAGGCGCAGTCCGCCATGAGCTGCGGCCGGGTCGGCTGGTCGGCGGCGGACGCCGGAAGGGTGGTCGCCGCAGCGACGGCGCAGGCCGCCATCGTCATGGTCAACGCGCGGGCCGCGTAACGCCTGACGCGGTGTGTGGTCATCGTGGTGCCTCTCACGGTGCTGGGGGGATCGGTGAACCGCCGTAGGACAGCGGCGAATTCACTCGCCACCGGCCCGCACGTCGATCACCGCCTCTTGCTCCCGGAATTCTCCCGACCTACCGGAGGCATACGGTCCGATCGAGTCAATCTGCCGCCGGGCGCAGCACCGCGATCTCCGGGCCGAAGGCGACCACGAGCCGGCCGGCCGGTGCCGCCGCGAGCGCGGCCGCCGGGAGCGGCAGCGCGTACTCGTTCCCCACCTCGCACCCCGTGGCGAGGTCCCAGAAGCGCACGGCCTGCCCCTGGCCGATGGCCATCACCGGCCGCGCACCCCCGGTGGTGACGACCACGGGCCCGTTCGGATCCGTGTGACCGGTCAGGGGTTCGCCGGTCTCCCGCAGGGTGGCCAGGTCCCACAGGCGCACCGTCTTGTCCCGGCTCCTGCTGACCGCTACGGGCCTGCCGTCGATCAGCCTGGTGGCCACCGACGTCACCCAGTCGGTATGGCCGGTCAGGGGTTCGCCGATCTGCCGGCCCGTGCCGAGGTCCCACAGCCGTACGGTCTTGTCCCAGCTGCCGGTGACCGCGACGAGCCGCCCCGCCAGCTCCGCCGTCGCCACGGCGGTCACCCGGCTCGTGTGGCCGGTGAGCGGCTCGCCGACCGGGCGGCGGGTGGCGAGGTCCCAGATCGCCGCGGTGCGGTCGGTGCCGGCCGTGACCACGACCGGCCGGCCCCCGAGGGTCGCGCCGGCCAGGGCCAGCACCCGGCCGTGGTGGCTGGTGACGGGCTCGCCGACGTGTTCCCCGCGCACCGGATCCAGCAGGTGCAGGGTGTCACCGGAACCCGCGGTCACGATCACCGGCCGCCCGTCCACCTCCGATGCGACCATCGCGGTCACCTCGCCCTCCAGGCCCGCCACGGGGGCCGTGACCTGCCGGCCGGTGCTCAGGTCCCGGACGCGCAGGGTGCGGTCGGCGCCTGCCGTGACGACCACCGGACTCCCGTCGAAGACGGCTGTGGTGACCGCCGTGACCGTTGCGGTGTGGCCGGCACGGGACGGACCGTCCCCGTGGGCGAGGGCGTGGGAGAGGTCCCAGGTCCGGAGCGTGTGGTCGGCGCTCGCCGTGACGGCCACGGGCCGCCCGTCCACGACGGTGGTGGCCACGTCCCAGACCTTGCCGGTGTGGCCGGTGAGCGGCCGGCCGACGGGCTGTCCGGTGGCGCGGTCCCGTACCACCACCGTGTCGCCCTGCTCCACGGTGAGCAGGACCGGATCGGCGCTGCCGGAAGGACCGTTCCCGCGGCCGGAGATCCGGTGCCACAGGTCCGCCTCCCGCTCCGGGCCGGGCGGGAAGGCCGGCGCCGTGCCGCTCGCGCCGACGGCATCGATCACCCGCATGCCGTGCACGCGCGGCCGGTCGTCCGTCAGGTCCCAGATGCGCAGGGTCCCGTCCGCTTCGGCGGTGAGGGCGACGGTACGTCCGTCCAGCAGCGCGGTCTCCCGCGCCCGGGTGCGTACCAGGGCGCCGTTCCGGCGGGCGAGGGCCAGGGGACCGATGAAGCGGGGCTCCTCGCCGTCGAGGCCGACGGCGACGGCGCGGCCGTGCACCACCGTCAGGGTCGTCACGCCGAGCCGGGCCGCGCCGCCGGACAGAGCCGCGGCGGCCTCGGCGGCCTCGGCGGCGTCCAACGGCTCGCCGGTGGCCAGGTCCCACAGCCGCCCCTCCCCCGGGTCCGCCTCCCGGTCCGCCTCCTGGTCCGGCTCCCGGTCCGGCTCCCGGTCCGCCTCCCGGGCGGTGACGGCGAGCACCCGTCCGTCGAGGTCGACGGTCCGCACCACCTGGAGCGACCGGGCCAGTTGACCGCCCGTGGCCAGGTCCCACACGCGTACCGTCCGGTCCACGTCGACGGCGTCGACGGTGAGGACGACCCGGCGGCCATCCAGCATCGCGATGCCGGTCGCCGACGGGAAGCCCGCGACCCGGCGGCCGGTCAGCAGGTCCGCCACGGACAGGGTCCCGTCGGCCCCGAGGGTGAGCAGGACCCGGCGCTCGTCCAGGACGGCGCTCTCCACCAGCCTGACGAACTCCCCGGCCGCGCGGCCGGTGGCCAGGTCCCAGACCAGGACCGAGTCGTCGCCGTGCAGGCTGAAGGCCACGGGCCTGCCGTCGGCGACCGCCGTGGCCACGGACAGCACCTCGGCGGTCATCGAGGACACCGGGTCGGTGCGGCCGGTGACCGGATCGTGCAGTTGCTCACCCGTCGCGAGGTCCCAGACGCGCACGGTGTTGTCCCGGCTGCCCGAGACCGCGACCGGCCTGCCGTCGACGATCGCCGTGGCCACCGTCCGCACCGGGCCGCTGTGCCCCGTGAGGGGACGCAGGCGCCGCTGGTCCGGTACGGGGCCGTCGGCCCACTGCACGGTCCACCGCGGCTCGGACAGCGGGGCATTCACGTCGTCGGGCGCACCCGTGGAGGTCTCGTACATACCCCCGAGGCTAGACACCGCCTCTGACATCGCCCTTCCCTACCACACCGGGAGCCGCCGGCCGGAGGGTGGGGACCACCACCATTTCGCCCCGTGCGGGGCGGTACTTCGGTGGGGGGCGCGGGCGGAGATTATGCGCGGCCACCGCCCATGTGCGGGTGGCGCGAATGGCGTTGAGTCGGACCTGCCGATCGGCCGGCAAGGAATCCACGTCACAGCACGATCCACGCACCCGACCTTCGAGGAGGTGATCCGGATGAGCGTCCTCAAGCTTCAGAACATGGAGGCCCGCGTCACGCCCAGTGCTGCCGCCACCATCAGCCTGACGAGCAGCAGCAGCGACTGCTGCAAGGCTCCGCGCGAGCCGCAGAACCCGAACTGAACCGCCGGGTCCGTGCGTGGGCTCGGCGCGCCCCCGCACGGACCCACCGTTCCCGACGGCCGCTGTCGCAGCCGCTGCTGCCGGCGGCCCCGGACGATCACAGAGGCTGACATGCGCAACGAACGCTGGGTCTACCGCTTCCTCTTCGCGTGGAACGACACACTGTTCTTCGACCCGCTCGACGTCTTCTACGAGCCGAACGCGGACCACTTCCTCGCCGCGTTCGACGAGCGGGTGCGGGCCCGGTTCGTCCGCAGCGGCATCTGGTGGAGCTTCCGCCACAACCAGAACCTGCCGGCGCAGGGCTGGAAGATCCACATCTCGTCGAGCCACCGCCACGTGCGCGAGGTCGCCACCTCGGTGATCGGCCACCTGACGGAACGCGAGATCGATTTCAAGATCGCTCTCGATCTCAACATCTTCGAGATGCTCAACTCCAAGGCCATCTCCCGGGGCAGCGGCGGCAAGCTCGTCACCGTCTACCCGCGCGACGACGACGAGTTCCGGACGTGCCTGGCGGACCTGGCCCGCCTCCTGAAGGACGTCGAGGGCGCCTACGTCCTGTCGGACCTGCGGTACCGGGACAGCAAGGCCCTCTACTTCCGCTACGGCCAGTTCCTCCACACCCCCACCGTCGACGTCCTCGGCCGCAGCCTGCCGCGGATCCTCGGACCGGACGGACCCGTCCCCGACGACCGGCGCCCGGGCCACGCGCAACCCTCCTGGGTGCCCTGGCCGTTCGACGACTGGCAGCAGCCCGTAGACGAGGGCGAGGGGGACGACGGCCTGCTCGGGGGCCGCTTCCGGGTGACCGGCGCGATCCAGTTCTCCAACAGCGGCGGCGTGTACACGGCCGAGGACACCGCGGACGACGACCGCCCGGTGCTGCTCAAGGAGGCCCGCCCGCACACCAACATCAACCCGCGGCAGGACCACGACGCCGTGGACATCCTCGGCCGCGAGTGGATGTTCCTGAACCGGCTGGCCGACACGGGCGCGTACCCGGCTCCGATCGCGACGTTCCGGCACTGGGAACACCACTACATCGCCGAGGAGTTCGTCGACAGCTCCGACATCCGCTCGGTACTGCTGGAGCGCAACCCGCTGGCGCGGCCGGGGTTCGACGTCGAACGGTCGCGGGACTACCTGCGGATCTTCCTCGCCGTCTTCCGCGGACTGGCCCGCGCGATCCGGGCCGCCCACGACCGTGGGGTGATCCTCACCGATTTCACCGCCGCGAACCTGCTCATCGACCCGGACACCTACGAGGTGACCATCGTCGACCTGGAGGCCTGCCGGCTGGCCGAGAGCGGTGACGACGCCCTGGCGAAGCCGGTCGAGCTCTACACCCCGGGATTCAGCCTCTCCCGCAACCGCTTCAAGGCGTACGGGCCGGAGGGCGACCGGTACGCGCTGGCGTCCACCATGGCGTACTTCGTCTTCCCGATCGCCGCCATGTCGTACCTGCGCGAGGACGTCCTGGACCTGTATCGGATCTTCATCACCGAGGGACTGGGCTGGCCCGATCGGGTGCACCGGCTGATCACCGATCTGGCCCGGGACCGGATCGACCTCACCGGCCTGCTGAAGGCCCTGGAGGACGAGGGCGACGACCTGCTGGACCGGGTCGAGGCCGCCCCGGTGCTCCCGGTCGTCGAAGAGGAGCTGGGGCTCGCGGACGCGGAGGACGGGGTGGCCGCCTTCATCGCGGCGAGCGCCGACACCGACCGCGACACGCTCTTCCCCGTGGACCCCTTCGCGCACGTCACCAACCCGCTGAGCCTGGGCTTCGGGGCGAGCGGTGTCCTGTGGGCGCTGCACGCCGGCGGGGTCCCGATCCGGCCGCGGTGGCGTGACTGGCTGGGCCGCAGGCTGGCGGACATCGATCCGGCCCGCTACCCGGACGGCCTCATGAACGGCCTGTCCGGAATCGCCTGGGCGGCCGACTCCCTCGGGCTCGGCGTACCGGCCAGGGAGCTGCTGACCCGGGCCAACGAGCGCGCGGTGGACACGGGCGACCACACCTTCTACTACGGCCTCTCCGGGGTCGGCATGACCAACCTGCGCTTCTTCCTGCGCGGCCACGACCCCCGCGACCTCGCCGCCGCGCAGCAGTGCGCGCAGGCCCTGCACGAGACGGCCCGGCGGGACGGCGGCCACGCCCACTGGCTGAACGAGTTCTCCGCGAGGGGGCCGCTGACCGGGCTGGGCTTCGGGCAGGCCGGTGTCGCGATGTTCCTGCTGCGCATGCACCAGATCACGGGAGAGGCGCGCCACCTGCGGCTCGGGCGGGAGGCCCTCGCCTGGGAGATGGCCCATGCCGCACCCATCGACGACGACGGCGGCCCGGTCATGTTCGAGCACGAGGGGACGATGGAGCCGTACGTCGAGGTCGGCTCCGCGGGCGTGCTGAAGGTGCTGCTGCGCTACGGGGACACGGACGCGGCCCGCACCGTCCTGCGCGGGCTGGACGTCCGGTACTCGGTGATGCCGGGCTACGCCTTCGGCATGGCCGGGGTCGCCGACGCGCTGCTGGACGCGGCCGAGTTCACCGGCGACCGGTCGTACCGCGACACGGCGCTGCGTCAGCTCGACTTCGTCCGGCGGGTCTTCCTCTTCGAGCCCGCCGAGCGCTTCGGGCTGCCGCGCGCCGACGGCCGGCCGCCCCTGCTGGGTCTCCCCGGTGACGGACTGCTGCGCTGCTCCACCGACTATCTGACCGGCTCGGCGGGCGTGCTGCGGGTGCTCCACCGGGTGAACCGAGGAGGCCCCGCCGACTTCCTGCTGGACGAGGTCGGGCGGTGAGGCAGCTCTGGCGCACGCTGCGCGGTCACCGGACCCCGTTCGTGGTGATCCTCGTCGCCGAGGTCACCATGAGCGGCCTGGAGGCCCTGCTGCACCCGCTGCTGCTCAAGGCCCTGTTCGACGAGGCGATCCTGACCGCCGACCCGCGGCGCTTCCTGTTCCTCGGCCTCACCTACCTCGCGCTCGGGCTGACCCTCAACCTCACGGGGTACTGGATCGCCTGCCGGCGCAAGCGGTTCGAGAACGCGTTCACGCTGGTGCTGGAGAGCGAGCTGCTGGGCCGCGCGCTCGGCCTGGACGGCCGGAAGATGGCGCGGGCGGGCAACGCCTCGTACGTCAGCCGCATCCACAACGACGTGTCCCAGGGGGTCCTGCCTGCCGTCGACGTGTCCCTGCGCATCGCGCGGCAGGCGGTCACCTCGGTGGTCTTCCTGGGGGTGCTGCTGTACCTGTCCTGGCAGGCCAGCCTGGTCCTGCTGGTGATCGTGCCGCCGCTGGTGTTCGTGAGCAACCGGCTCGGCCGGCGGATCGAGGAGAACACCGGTCCCGAACGCGAGGCGGAGGCCCGCTACATCAACACGCTGACCCGGACGCTGGAGGCCTTCCCCGCCCTGCGCGGGCTGCCGTCCCTGCTGCCGGGCACGCGCCGCGCGAACCAGGACGCGCTGCGCGGCTTCCTCGGCATCACCTTCGTCAACTTCCGACTCGCGCAGCGCCAGCGGACCCTCAGCGACCTGGTGATGAACCTGTCGGACACCGCTTCGATGATCGTCGGAGCCTTCTTCGTCTTCTCCGGCCGGATGACCTTCGGCAGCTTCCTCGCCTTCGTCAACTCGCTGTGGCGGGCGGTGACCGGGATGTTCGACCTCATCAACATGATTCCGCAGGCCCGCCGGAGCACCGCCGTCCTCGAACGGATCGAGTTCCTACGGGAGTCCCGTCAGAACCCGTACCACGACGAGGGGGCGCTGGTACGGGTCCACGGAGCCCGTGTCGTGTACGGCGGCGCGGACGGGGAGCGGGACGGGGACGAGCGCGGCGGGAGCGGCGGGACCGGAGTGGCCGGGGTGGCCGGGGTGGCCGGGGTGTCGTTCGACGCCTTCGAGCTGCACGCCGGCGAGCACGTGCTGCTGCGCGGTCCCAACGGCTGCGGGAAGACCACGCTGCTGCACATCATCTCCGGGACGCTCGCCCCCGACGCCGGGTCGGTCACCCTGCCGCCCCGGGTGGCGAGCCTGACCGCGCCGGTGAACCTGCCCCCGCTGCCGGTGCGCGACCTCGTCCCCGACGAGCGGCTGCGCGCCGCGCTGGACCTGGACGAGTCGGCCGACCGGCTGCCGTCGGAGCTGTCCTCGGGCCAGCGCCAGCGCGCCGGGGTCGCCGCGCTCCTGTGCGAGGACGCCGAGGTGTACCTCGCCGACGAGCCGTTCGCGAACCTCGACGACCGCGGTCGGGAGCTGGTGTTCCGGCTGCTGCGCGAGCGGACCGCCGGGCGGGCGCTGCTCGTCGTGCACCACGGGGACGAGGACCTCGACGGCCGCTTCGACCGCGTGGTGACCCTGGCGGCCGGACACCCGCTGGCCCGCCTCTCCTGAGGCGGTCGGGCGGGCGAGTGGTCAGGCGACCAGGTCGCGGGTGGCGGTGGCGAAGGCCGTCCGGTTCGGGTGGCCGGTCTTCTGCAGGAGGCTGGCCACGTGCTTCTCGACGGTGCGCAGCGAGATGTGCAGCCGGCCGGCGATGTCCTTGTTGCTGATGCGTTCGGCGACCAGCCGGGCCACCTCGAACTCCCGGACGGTGATCCCGCACCGGCGCAGGTCCGCCGGCACCCGCTCGGTGCCCGTGCGCCGTTGCCGCACCGAGGCGCCCATCCCGCGCAGCAGCGCCCGGCTCGCTCCGGCGACCGCCTGCAGGCCGGCGTCGTGGAAGTACTCCTCGGCCTCGCGCAGCCACTCGACCGGCGTGCCCCAGCCGTCGTCGTACGCCGACTGCGCGACGAGGCGCAGACACAGCCTGCGTGCCATGGGGAAGGTTTCGGCCGCCTCCAACGCCGTGCTCGCGGCGGCCGTCGCCTCGTCGGGGCGGCCCTCGCGGCCGAGCAGCACGGCGTGCGCCAGGCCGGTGAACTGGTGGTTCCAGCGGGTGGCGCCGGCGCTCGCCCGTGTGACCTCGGCGTGGTGGGGCCGGCCCATGCGGCCGGCCAGCACGCCGAGCAGCAGGATGATGCCGTGCTTGCCGAAGCCGCCCATCGCCGGGTTCTCCGCGTCGTAGGCGAGTGCCTGCGCGAACTCCTGCCCGGCCGCCTCGTGCCGTTCCTCCAGCAGCGAGCAGACGGCCCGTGCCAGCCCGTACGACATCGCGCGTACGCCGGGCGCCACGTCCAGCAGCGGGGCCAGCCGCTCCAGGGCCCCGCGCATCTCGGCCCGGCGGCCCTGGTGGGCGTACCGGACGGCCTCGGCGAGCCGCAGCATGGCCAGGGGGCGGCCCAGTCCGAGCCGTGAGGCGTCGGCGGCGGCCTCCCGGATCCGGTCCCGGGCCTCGTCGTAGCGACCGTGCTGGATCCGGTCCAGCGCGAGGACGAACCCGGTCTCGTGGGCCAGGGGCAGCAGCCCCATGCCGAGGGCCTCCTGCCGGGCCTGTTCGATCCGGGTGGGCCGGCCGTCGTGGCTCGCGGCGACGATGGCCAGGTGCACGTCGGCGGCCACGCGCGGGACGGGGAGCCGGCGGGCGAGGGCGATGGCGCGGGCCCGCCGGAAGTGGGCCGCGGCCGTCTGCTCGTCCTGTTCCCGGGCCAGCTGCCCGAGCAGCAGCAGGGCCCTGCAGGCCACGTCGGGCAGATCGACGCGCTGGGCGGCGTGCAGGGCCCGGAGGGCGTACCGGGTGGCGGTGCGCAGCCGGTCGGGGGCGAGCCGGCTCAGTTCCACGTGCACGGCGGAGAGGTCCACGAGGGCGGCGTACTGGTCGTCCGGGTGGCTTCCGAGCAGTGCGCGGGCGATGTCGAGGTGCCACAGGGCCTCCGCGGGGCGGCCCGTCAGGGTGGCGAGGTCGCTCAGCCGGGCGTGGAGGCCGGCGCGGCGCTGGGCGGGTATCTCGTGCTCGCCGCCGTCGCCGCCGAGGGTGTTCAGGAGGGCGGCGGGTGTGGGCAGGCCGTCGAACCGGGCCGAGCGGGCGACGGCGTCCAGCAGGCGTTCCAGCACCGTGGCGCGCAGTTCGGCCGTGGTGTCCGGTTCGACGAGCCGGTGGGCCCGGGTGAGGAGTTCCACGGCCCGGTCCACCGCGCCCTCGCCCGTCGCCCGCCCGGCCGCCTCGCAGTACAGACGGATGGCCTCGGGGGTGTCGCCGGCGTGCTCGTGCAGTTGGGCGGCGTGCTCGCACCAGGTCCCGGGCAGCCCGGGGTGGAGCTCGGTGAGGGCGCGCGCGGCCCGCCGTACGTACCGGGTCCGCTCCCCCGGGCCGAGGTCGTCCAGCAGGGCCTCGGCCGCCAGCGGGTAGCGGAAGGTGTACCACTGGGCGCCCGGACCGTCCGGCGTGATCAGGTACGAGGCGACCGCGGCGCGCAGGACCGCGGACAGTTCGGCGTGGTCGCGGCCGATGGCGCGCTCCAGTACGGGAGTTGCGAAGCGGCGGCCGAACAGGGCGGCCATGCCGAGGAGTTCCACGCCGAGCGGGCCGAGCCGCTCGGCCTGGCGTCTGACGTTGTCCGCGACGGTGGGCGGGACGGCCGGCGTCCCCGGGTCGTGGCGGGCGGGGCGGCCGGTGAGGTCGTGGACGAGTTCCTTGACGACGAAGGGGATGCCGGCGCCGCTCTCGACCGCGCGGTGGACGAGGTCGGGGCAGACCTCGGTCGGGGGGACGCTCAGCTCGGCCGCGATGAGCAGGTGCACGTCGGGGCGGCTGAGGGGGCCGAGGTCGAGTACCGCGGCGGCTTCGCGTCCGCGTGCCCTCGAGGCGAGTTCGGTCGCCGCGCAGGGTGCGCATCCGGTGACGAGGAGGAGGACGGCCGGCTGGTGCCCGATGTTGTCGAGGAGGTAGTCGACGACCGCCAGGGTCGCGGCGTCGGCGTCGTGCAGGTCGTCGAGGACGAGCAGGCAGCCATGGCGCTCCCCGACGACGGTGAGCAGGCGCAGCATGGTCTCGGCGACCACGAGGTGCGAGGCGGCGTCGGCGCCCGTGTCCCGGGCGCCGGTCAGCAGCCGGGCCATGACCGGGCCGTAGCGGCCGAGTTCGTCCGGGTCGGGCAGCAGGCCGGCCCGGGACAGCAGGAGCAACGCCTCGACCAGCGGCCGGTACGGGACGGGTGAGCCGACCGCGCTGGCCCGCCCCCGTACCGTGACCATGTTCGTCTCGGCGGCCACGGCGAGGGCCTCGGCGGCGAGCCGGGTCTTGCCGACACCGGGCTCTCCCGTCACGAAGAGTGCCGCGCCGCGCCCGGAGCGGGCGCCCGCGAGCGCGCGCATGATCTGCCCCATCTCGGCGCCGCGGCCGATGAGTTCCCCTCGCCTCGGGTGCGGGCCACCGTCCGGGCCCGCGACGGTACAGTCCTCCGGCAGCGCCGGCCAGAAGATGGACACCGGCTCGTCCCCTTTCCGGCGGGCCGTCCGAGGCGCCGCCGGGGATGACGATATGGACGCCGCGTGTGCCCCCTGTAGCCGTCCGTTTGGGGGGCTTGTGGGGGTGGTCAGCCCCCGTCGAGACTGTCCTCCCGTACCCGTTGGGCCAGGTCGAGCTTGGTGTAGGTGGGGCGGCCCGCCTGCTGGTACTTGGCCTTGACCCGGTCCAGGTAGTCCTTGGCGGTGTGGACGGTGATACCGGCCCGCCGGGCGGCGGACTTCAGGGTCAGTCCGGAGGCGTAGTCGAGGAGGATCTGCCGTTCCCTGGGCGAGAGGCGGGGGCGGGCGGGGCTGTCGTCGTAGGCGCAGGCGAAGGCGAGTTCCGCGGAGAGGGCGCCCTGGCCGGAGGCCAGGTCCTTGATGGCGGCGACCAGGGTGGGCAGGTCGTGGTCCTTGGTCAGGTAGCCGTCGGCGCCGGCCCGGATGGCCTCGATGATCCGGGAGCGGTCGGGCACCGTGCTGATCATCAGGACGCGGCTGCCGGTCCGCAGCAGTCGCCGGATGTTGTCGGCGGGGGCGGAGCCGTCGCGCAGGACGAGGTCGAGGAGGACGATGTCGGGCGGGGAGCAGGCCGTCGCGCCGAAGCCGTAGGGCGGTTGTGCGTCCGGTGCGCCGAGGAGCTCGCCGACGGTGGCGGCGGTCGCCACGAGCCGTAGCTCCGGCACGCCGCCGAGCCAGGCCCGCAGGCCGTCGAGGAGCATCCGGTCGTCGTCGACCACCGAAACGGTGATCACCCGGGCCATCTCAGCTCCACCCGTACGCCCTCGCCGGGGGCGGTGTCCACGGTCGCCCGGCCGCCCACCTCCACCATCCGGTCGTGGATCGAGCGGCGCAGGCCGAGGCCGGGCCGGTACTGCTCGGGGTCGAATCCGGGACCCCGGTCGACCACGGTGACGAGGGCTCCCCCGCGTCCGTCCGGGTCCCTGGTGGCGGTGAGGTAGGCGTGTCCGGTGCCCGCGTGGCGCCGTACGTTGTTCAGGGCCTCGCGGACGGCGTCGCCGAGCGCGGCGGCCACCTCGGGAGGCACCTGCGGCAGGTCGTGGTACTGGGCGGTGACCCGCAGTTGGAGGCTCTCGACGGAGCCGACCGCCTCCTCCAGGGCGGTGCCGATCTCCCTGTGGTGGACCTCGTCCGCGGTCTGCTGGATCAGCCGGCGCAGGTACGCGGCTTCGCGCGCGCAGCGCCGACGCACCTCGGGGGCGTTGGCGTCGACCGAACCGGAGGCCAGGGTGGTCAGGGTGGCGAGGACGGTGTCGTGCAGGGCCCGGTGGTGTTCCAGCCGCTCGGCGTAGCGCGCCTTGTGGGCCTCGGCGGCCACCGCGCGGGCGTTGGCCTCGTCGAGGAGGCGGCCCTGGCGCAGCAGGTACCAGCGGAAGAGCCAGGTCATCACGGCCGAGGACACGATCGAGTTGAGATGGCCGAGAATCACGGCGGGGCTCGCGCCCACCGCCTGGTAGCCGATGAAGTGGGTGACCACGAGCAGGGCGATGACGACGAGGGCGTGCAGTCGTTCGAGGGAGATGGCCGCGACGGCGCTGGCCGATCCGCCGAGCAACATGGCCCACGCGATCGCGGGCGGCTCGCGCAGGCCGCCCCAGGTGCAGAGGACCAGGGGCAGTAGGCATCCGACGATCAGGGCGTCCGCCCAGATGTGCCGCCGGTCGAACCAGCCGCGCCGCAGGGCGGTGCCGTAGGTCAGCGCGCTCAGTCCCAGGGCGGCGGCGAATCCCGCGTACTGCAGGGGCAGTTCCGACCGGCGCTGGGCGACGGCGAGGGCGCCCACGGTCAGATGGCTCGCCCGGTACAGGAGGGTGGCCACGATCATGAAGGACTGGGCGCGTTGCAGGCCGGATCCCACCCCGCTCGTCCCCCGTAGTGCCCGTATGCGCCGTACCGGTAAGGACAGCAACGCCAAGACCACACCCTCCCGTACCGATTTGCCTGTGACATCTGCCATTTTGCCCTAGCAGGTGCACGTCAAATAGGCGCGTACCGGCCTGCTCACGGGCTTGGCCGAGGGGGCACCACAGGTCGGCCGGAAAGGTGTTCCCGACGCCGGTCCGACGCCATGGCGACGGCCGTCCGGCCAGGACGACGACGGCATGCCGGCCACCGGCACCAGGTGTCGCGGGTGTCCTCGATGGCGAGATCGGCCTCCTGTCACGGCCCCTCGTCGATCCGGATCTCGACGCGGTCGATGCCGTGGGCCGCGTTCCCTCGAGGGGCTCGGTCGGCGGGGCTCAGTCCCGGGTGACCAGGCCGGTGACGAGCGCGGCGGTGCGCCGGTGCCAGGCACCCGCGCCACGGAGCATCGCGTGCCCGCCCGTGGACATCGGGATGGCGGTGGCGTCGGCGCCCGCGAGCCGGGACCGGCGGACGAACTCCCAGGACCCGGCGGCCGAGGTGACCCGGTCCTCCTCGTCGTGCAACAGGTAGAGCCGGCGGCCCGCGAGGTGGTCCACCGGTTCACCCGGCGGACACCAGGGCGCGAGGGCCACCACGCCGTGGACCAGGGGTGCGCCGGCCGCCCGGAGTGCCGCTCGACCCCCCATCGAGTGGCCGACCAGGACCACCGGTACGTCCCCGGCGAGCGACCGCAGCCGCGCGAGGGCCGCCTCCGCGTCGCGGGCGGCGTCGCAGCGGGAGCCGTTCCAGCCGCGGTGGCGGTAGCGCACCTCCGCCACCAGGACGTCGCGCCCGCGCGTCGCGCGGGCGACGGCGGCCGCGAAGGGCCGCATCCGCAGCGCGGGCAGGTTGACCAGGGGAGGCGGCTCCGGCCCCTCCTCGCGCCCTCCGTGCAGCAGCAGGACCGCGGCCGCCGGTGTCGCGGGGGACGTACGGAGCACGAGGGAGCGGCCCTGGCCGGTGGACTCCGTGTCCCGCTCGGTCCCGGCCGTCACCGTGCCTCCTGGCCTATGCGGCGCGGCGGACGCGGGAAGAACCCGCTGGTGCGGGCCGCGTAGTCGGCGTAGCCGGGCCGGTCCGCCATGTGCGCCTCCAACAGTCTCTTGCCGCTGCCCCAGATCAGCAGCGCGCTCATCACCAGCGGTGAGACCAGCGTGAGTGCCGCAGTCTGCCAGGTGGCGCAGGCCAACAGATAAAGACCCCACCAGACGAGGAAGTCGCCGAAGTAGTTGGGGTGCCGGGTCCAGCTCCACAGACCCCTGTCCATGATCGTGCCCCGGTGTTCGGGGCGCTGCCTGAAGCGGGCCAGCTGGAGGTCCCCGACCGCCTCGAAGAGCAGTCCGCTCGCCCACAGCAGCAGGCCGACGGCGGCGAGCGGCCCGAGCGGTACGGGCACGTACGACGCGGCCTGCACCGGCAGCGAGACGAGCCAGACCAGCGCGCCCTGGAGCAGGTAGACCTTGCGCAGGGCGTACAGCCGGGTGCTGCCCGGTGCCCGGGCGAGCATGCGGGCGTAGCGCGGGTCCTCGCCGTGTCCCCGGCCGCGCCCGGCGATGTGCAGGGCCAGGCGCAGTCCCCACACGACGGTCGCCGCGGCGACCGCGAGACGCCGGCCGTCGTCGCCGTACCCCGCCGACAGCAGCCAGCTGGTGAGGGCCACCGCGGCGAAGGCGACCCCCCAGGCGATGTCGACGATCCGGTGCAGGCCCTTGACCGTGGCGACGGCGAAGGTGGCCAGCATGACGGCGAACGCGGCGCCGGCCGCGGCGGCCAGGTTGAGGGACAGCGCGCCCCATTCGAGGGTCATCGGGGCTCCAGTGGCCCGTGATCGTCGGCGGTGAGCAGCAGTTGGCGTACGTCCAGGTAGCGCGAGCGGAATCCGGCCTCTGAGTAGGCGAGGTAGAGCTCCCACATGCGGTGGAAGGTGCGGTCGAAGCCGAGGGCGGCGACGGAGTCGGCCTGTCGGTCGAACTCCTCGCGCCACAGCCGCAGCGTCTCCGCGTAGTGGTCGCCGAAGCCGTCGTCCGCCACGGTGCTCAGACCGGCCGCCGCGCTCGTGCGGGCGATCGCCTCGCGGGAGGGGATGAGCCCCCCGGGGAAGATGTACTTGCTGATCCAGGTGTGCGTGCGGGCGGTGAGGAGCATGCGCTCGTGCGGCATGGTGATGGCTTGGAGGGCGACGCGGCCGCCCGGGGCGAGGAGCCGGCGCAGGGCGGCGAAGTAGGTGGCCCAGTACTCGGCGCCGACCGCTTCGATCATCTCCACGCTGACGACGGCGTCGAAGGAGCCCTCGACGTGGCGGTAGTCGCGCAGTTCGACGGTGACCCGGTCGCCGAGACCGGCCGCGGCGATGCGCTCGCGGGCCAGGTCGCGCTGCTCGGCGGAGAGCGTCACGGTCAGTACCTCGGCGCCCCGGGAGGCGGCCCGGACGGCCAGCTCGCCCCAGCCGGTGCCGATCTCCAGCAGCCGGGTGCCCGGTCCGACGTCCGCGAGGTCGAGGAGCCGGTCGATCTTGCGGTGCTGGGCGGCGGTGAAGGTGGCGGGCTGGGCGGGGAAGGCGGCGAAGACCGCCGAGGAGTAACTCATGCTCCGGTCGAGGAACAGCGTGAACAGTTCGTTGGACAGGTCGTAGTGGCGGTGGATGTTCTCCCGCGCCCCCTCGGGGGTGTTGCGCTGCTGTTCCGGGCGTCGGCGTACCCACGCGTCGCGCAGCCGGCGCAGCGGCGCCGGCACGAGGTCGTCGACGTGGGTGGCGAGCACGGTCAGGACGCCGACCAGGTCGTCGCTGTCCCATTCCCCGGCCATGTACGACTCGCCGAAGCCGATCAGGCCGTCCGCGGCGATCCGGCGGTGGAAGGCCTCGGGGTCGTGGAGGGTGAGGGTGGGCAGCGCTCCGGCCTGCCGGGGCACGTCGTACGCGGCCGGCTCCCGGAGGCCGCTGCGGACCCGCAGCGGGAGCCGGGCGAGGGCCCGGCGGAGGATCCGCTCGGCGACGGCGGTACGCAGGGCCGAGGTGCGGGGCGGCGGGACCACGTCGGGCCGGCGCGCCGGGTCGACGGGTGCGAGCGCGCTCTCGTGGGCCGGGATGTACGAGACGGTCACAGGGTGCCTTCCTGCGGGGGGCGGACGGGACAGGCGGGGCGGACGGGACGGACGGGACGGGGACGGACCGGGAGGCCGCGGAGGAAGAGGCGGATGCCGTGGAAGCGGATACCGAGGGAGACCCGGGCGGTGGACCACGGGTGGCGCAGCGCGGCCCCGAGCAGGGTGCGGACGCCGGCCGGGCGGTGGCTGCCCCGCACGGTCGCGGTGAAGGGGCAGGTCCCGTCGCCGTGGCGCAGTTGCACGGTCAGGTCGAGGTCGTCGCCGGGTACGGGCAGCCGCATCCGGTAGAAGCCCTCGACCGCGAAGAACGGCGAGACGTAGAAGTCCTTGGGGACGTCGGTCAGTCCGTCGGCGCCGGGGCGCAGCAGGTAGCAGTGGCGCTCGCCGTAGGTGTTGTGGACCTCGGCGACGACGCAGACCGGGGTGCCGGCGCGGTCGTGGCACCAGTAGAGGGTGAGCGGGTTGAAGACGTGGCCGAGGACCCGGGCGTGGGCGAGCATCAGCACGCGGCCGTCGGCGTCCGCCACGCCGTGGGCGGCGAGTTCGGCCTGCAGGCCCGCCCGCAGGGTGGGGGCCTCGCCACCGAAGTGGTCGCGGGGGTCGAACCGGGCCAGCGGGCGCAGCGCCCGGGGTATGCGGGGTGGGTCGTCGATGTCGATGAGCCACAGGTAGGTGCGCTGCCGGAAGGCGTGCCGGACCGGGGTGGTGCGGGTGTGGGCCACCGTGCACGTGTAGAGGGCCGGTACGCGGGGCGGGGCGGCCGGCCCGGCGGAGATGCCGTTCACCACCGCACCCCCAGGGCCTCGGCCGCGGCGACGCCGGAGCGGCAGCCGTCCTCGTGGAAGCCCCAGCCGTGATAGGCGCCGGCGAAGGCGATCACGGACGTGTTCAGCCGGGGCAGTTCCTCCTGCGCCGCGACGGACCGGGGAGTGTAGACGGGGTGTTCGTACACCATGCGGGCGATCACGTCGAAGGGGTCGACCCGGCCGCGGGCGTTGAGGGTGACGATGTGCGGCTCGGCGGTCGGCAGTTGCTGGAGCCGGTTCATGTCGTAGCTGACCTGGACGCTCTCGGGCCGCGCGGAGCAGGAGGGGAGCCAGTAGTTCCACGAGGCGCGCGCGTGCGGGGAGCGGGGCAGCAGCGAGGTGTCGCGGTGCAGCACCGTGGGATTGCGGGAGTAGCTGAACGCGCCGAGGATCCGGACCTCGTCCTCGGTCGGATCGGCCAGCAGGCGCAGCGCCTGGTCGGGGTGGACCGCGACGACCACGGCGGCGTACGGGGTCGAGTCGCCGTCCGGCGTGAGCACGCGCGCGTGGTCGGCGGCCCGCACGACGGCCCGGACCGGGGTCGAGGTGCGGACGGAGGTGAGGTGCTTGGCGGCCTTGGCCACGTAGTCGGCCGAACCGCCCGTGACCGTACGCCACTGCGGGGATCCCTTGACGGACAGCAGTCCGTGGTGGGCCAGGAAGCGGAAGAGGTACCGGGCGGGGTACTGGAGAGCGGTGTCCGGCGCGCACGACCAGACGGCCGCGACGAGCGGGATGGCGAAGTGGCCGACGAAGTAGCGGGAGAAGCCGTGCCCGTCGAGGAACTCCCCCAGGGTCTGCCCGCTGTCGGGGGAGGCGAGCAGTCGCCGGGCGGCGCGGTGGAAGCGCGGCACCTCGGCGAGCATGCGCAGGTGGCGGCCGCGCAGCAGGTTGCCTCCGCCGAGCAGTCCGGCCGCGCCCCGGGCGCCCGCGTACTCCAGGCCGCAGCCGTCGCACCGTACGGACATGCTCATCTCGGATTCCTGCGTGGTGACGCCGAGCTCCCGGAACAGCCGCAGCAGGTGCGGGTAGGTGCGCTCGTTGTGCACGATGAATCCGCTGTCCACGTGGACCGTTCCCGCGTCCTCGGTGGTCAGTTCATGGGTGTGTGCGTGTCCGCCGAGGCGGTCGTCCGCCTCGTACAGCACCACGTCGTAGGCGCGTTGCAGGATGTGGGCGGCCGTCAGTCCCGCCACGCCCCCGCCCACCACAGCGACTCTCCGCCGGTCCACGTCGATCAACCCCTCGCGCTCGCCTGCCCGGCACGACCGGTGCCGGGCGTTTCACGGGTACTTCGGCGCCGGTCGACCCGCGGATGGGAATCTTGTTCCGACGGGCGCCGGGGGCCGGCCGGAACCGCTGCCCCACCACCGCTGACACCACCGCTGCCGCTGCCACTGGCGCCGGCGCGCGCCTCGCCGCCGAGGCAGTGGCGCATCCGGTGCAGCCCCCGCCGGGCGTGGCTCTTGACGGTGCCCAGCGGCAGTCCGGTGCGCTCGGCGATCTGGGCCTGGGTGAGGTCCGCGTAGAAGGCCATCGCCAGTACCTCCCGCTGCGCGCGGGGCAGTTTCGCCAGTTCGCCGGTGAGGAGCAGCCGGTCCAGGACGGTTTCCGGGCCCGCCGGCGGCGCGTCCGTGGGCGGCAGGGCGGCGCCGGCCGCGGCGACCAGGTCGAGCCGCCGGGTCCGGGCCGTGAGGGCGTCGGCGATCTTCCGCCGGGTGATGCCGACCAGCCAGCCGGGAAACGGCCCGCGCTCCGGCCGGTAGTTGGCGCGGCCCTGCCAGGCGGCCAGGAAGACCTGCTGGCTGACGTCCTCGGCCTCTCTGGAATCGCCGAGGGTGCGGGTGGCCAGGGCGAGGACGAGGCCGCCCCAGCGGCGGTACGCGGCGCTCAGGCACCGCTCGTCGCCGCGCACGAAACCCTCGACGACCTCGTGGTCGAGGAGCTGCTCCCGGACGGCGGACACGGGGGACGGCCGGGCGGTGACGCTCTGTGCGGTCATGGCGACTGCTCCTCGGGGCCGGGTCCGGTTCCCGTCCAGATTCCGACCCGCTCGCGCATCGATTCCACTCGCATCGTTTGTGCGTCGCATGATGGATCCATGAACGAGTCCGCACAGCCCGGCGAGATCGGCGGGATCCGCGGGACCGGCGGGACCGCCGAGCCCGCCGGTCCCGCGCACGGAATCACCACCGGCGCCGTGGCACGCCGGCTGGGGGTCGCCCCGACGACGCTGCGCTCCTGGGACCGGCGGTACGGCATCGGGCCCGCCGCCCGCGAGGATGGCAAGCACCGGCGGTGGACCCCCGGGGACATCGCCGTCCTGCAGGAGATGTGCCGCCTGACCGCGTCGGGGGTGCCGCCCGCGGAGGCCGCACGCGCCGCCCGGGCCCGGTCGGTGCCCGTCGCGCTTGCGGCTGCCTCCCCCGCGCCGGCCCGTCAGCCGGGATCGGGCAACGGCCTGCCGCTCGGCGATGTGCGCCAGGAGTGCCGGGGGCTCGGCCGGGCCGCCGTCCGCCTCGATTCGCCGACCATGGACGAGATGCTCGGCTCCCTGATCGGCGAGTACGGCCTGGTCACCACCTGGGAGGAGGTGATGGTGCCGACCCTGCACGCGGTGGGGCGCAAGTGGGAGACCTCGGGCGACCAGTACGTCGAGGTCGAGCACCTGCTCTCCTGGCACGTCTCGACGGCGCTGCGCCGCGTGAGCATCGGGGCGCTGTCCGGGCCCCGGGCGAGCGCTCCCCCGATCCTGCTGGCGTGCGTACCGGGCGAGCAGCACACCCTCCCACTGGAGGCGCTCGCCGCGGGTCTCGCCGAACTGGGCCTGCCCGCCCGGATGTTCGGGGCAGCGGTACCGCCGGAGGCGCTCGTCCAGGCCGTGCGCCGGACGGGGCCCGGCGCGGTCGTGCTGTGGGCCCAGGCCCGCTCCACCGCGCACCATGCCCTGGCCCGGCATGTCGCCGACACCGCCTGGGGGGTCAAGGGCGCCCGGGCCCGGACCACGGTCCTCCTGGCGGGCCCCGGCTGGGCGGGGCCGGCGCCCGCTCCGGGCATGCTGCGCCCCGGCGGGCTGCGGGAAGCCCTGGGCCTGCTGCGCGGACTGTGCGAGGCGGCGACGACCGCGCCGGGAGGAGGAGGCGACGGGTCGGTGGGAGGAGGCGGCGGAGCGGGAAGCGGCGGCGGAGCGGCCCTTCAACGCTCCTGACCGGCGCGGGCCTGCTCGACCACGTCGCGGATCGCCCGGGCGACGAGTCGCGGCCGCTCGACGGCGATGCCGTGGCCGCTGTCGGTGTCGGTGACGTGCCGGGCCCGCAACTCCTCGGCCAGGCTCCGCTGGGCGGCCAACCAGGCCGGCCAGGTCGATCCGCCTCCGACCGCGAGGTCCCACGGACGGTCGGAGGTGAGCACGACGGCGGGCAGGCCGCGCGGCGGGGCCGGCGCCGCGCGCAGTTCCCGTACGGCGGCGGGGTAGTCGGGTGCTTCGAGGCCCTTCCCGGAGTCCGCGGCCCGGATCTTGTCCATCCACGTCGCCCACTGGGCCGGTGTCAGGGTGTCCTTCAGGAACGGGGAGGCCCCGTCGACGGTCACCAGCCCGGCGGTCCGCGCCGGTTCGGTCCGTGCGTACAGCGAGGCGATCATCGCTCCCCAGGAGGCGCCGACCAGGACGTACGGCGGATGCTCACCGGCCGCGGCGAGCGTCGCCCGCAGGTCCTCGACGCCGGCCGCCGCCGTGGTGGGCCGGGTGACCGGCGTCGAACGGTTCGGCGTGCCGTCCAGCCGGGTCGTGCCGGGGCGGTCGTAGGCGCACACCCGTGTGAACCGGGCGACCTCCGTGAGCACGGCCGACGGATCGGGCTTCGGCTCGGCTTCCGGCCGGGCGGCGTCCACGATGTGGGTCCACTCGTCCGACGCGCCCCCGGCCCCGGACACGAGCACGACCGTGGGGGACCCGGATCCGCGGCAGTCCAGCAGCACGCGGCGGGCGCCGCCGATGTCCACCGGGCGGGCCGGGTCGGCCCCGTCGTCCGCGGCCGCAACGGGCACCGCCCCCGCGCACAGCGCGAGCGAGACGGTGAGGGTGACGACGGCGGCGGACACGTGACGGGCCCGGACCGGGCGACTTCCGAACACCCGTCCAGTCTGGCACCGTGCGGTGACCACCGACAGCCGGTGGGGTCACGGACCGTCCTTGCCGCGGGCCCGGCGGAAGCGGGCCAGCCCCTCGGGGAGCCCGACCAGGGGGTCGGGGTAGTCGTACCGGGCCCGTTCCAGGCCGGCCAGCTGCCAGGGCTCGTGCACCGACGGGCCCGGCAGCTCGGCGAGTTCCGGGACCCAGCGCCGCACGTACGCGCCGTCGGGGTCGTACCGCTTGCCCTGGATCACCGGATTGAGCACCCGGTTGGGGCGGCTGTCGGTCCCGGTACCGGCCACCCACTGCCAGTTGAGCTGGTTGTTGGCCACGTCGCCGTCGACCAGCAGATCGAGGAAGTGACGGGCTCCGGCGCGCCAGTCGATGTAGAGCGTCTTGGTCAGGAAGGACGCGGCGAGCAGCCGGCCCCGGCCGGGCATCCAGCCCTCGTGGGCGAGTTGCCGCATGGCCGCGTCGACCACGGGATAGCCGGTGCGGCCCTCCTTCCAGGCCCGCAGGTCGGCCTCGGCCGCCTTGCCGCGCCGCCAGCGGTCGGCCCGGGAGCGGTAGTCCCGGACGGCCGCGCCGGGGCGGGCGGCGAGGAGCTGGTACTGGAAGTCGCGCCAGCAGAGCTGCCGTACGAAGGCCTCGGCGCCAGCTCCGCCCCGGGATCGCGCCCGGTGCACGGCCTCGGCCGCCGAGACCGCGCCGAAGTGGATGTACGGGGAGAGGCGGGAGGTGGCGTCGCCGGGGAGGTCGTCGTGGCCTTCCTCGTACCCGTCGGCGTACTCCCCCAGCCAGTCCGTGAGCCGCTGCCGGCCCTCCCGCTCGCCCCCGGTGGCCAGGCC
Organism: Streptomyces sp. BF23-19; assembly: GCF_041106355.1. Taxonomy (NCBI): domain Bacteria; kingdom Bacillati; phylum Actinomycetota; class Actinomycetes; order Kitasatosporales; family Streptomycetaceae; genus Streptomyces; species Streptomyces sp. BF23-19. Next base: position 92,908 of record NZ_JBGBPT010000021.1, read on the forward strand.
CGCCGAGACGGACGCGACCTCGTCGCGGGACGGGAGCGCCTCCGAGCGGATCGCGCCGGGCACCGGGACCTGCTGCGGAGCGGCGAGCGGCTCGCGCAGCCGCTCGCGCGACCAGCGTCTGAAGTAGGGGGTGAAGACGGCGAAGTGATCGGATCCGCCGGGGGTCACGGCGCCGGCGGGCAGGGCGGTGACGACACCGTCGTGGACGTACAGCCGTCGCCCGTCGGCCTCCAGGGCGCTGCGCAGCCGCTGCTCGCGGTGCAGGGCGAAGGCGCTGCACCCGGCCGCCATGTGCACCTCGTCGGCGTCGGCCTGCCGTACGACGGCGCACACCTCGGCGACGGGGTCCCCCGAGCGCACCACGAGCCGGCCGCCGCGCTCGCGCAGCCCGGCGTCGAGTCCGGCGAGGCAGTCCGCGAGGAAGGCGAGCCGGTTGGGGGCCGCGAAGCCGGCGCGGTCCACCGCCGGGTCGCGGACGAAGAGCGGGACGGTCTCGTTCCCCGAACCCAGCGCGGCGCGCAGCGGCGGATGGTCGTGGACGCGGAGGTCCGAGGTGAACAGGACGACCGAGACGTTCATGGTGCTGCTCCTGGCATCGGGCCACCGGGCGGACCCTGCGGGTGCCGCGCGGTGGTCGCTGGGCTGGCCTTGCCCGTCATTCGGCGCGGGCGGCCGCGGCGGATGCACCGGACGCGCCGGCCGCGGCGGGTTCCGTGGACGCGGCCGGCCCGCGGTCGTCACCCGCCTCCGCCGTGCGCGCGATGTTGCGGGCCATGCCCCCGAAGACCACGGCGTGGAACGGGGAGACGCTCCACCAGTACAGGTGACCGGCCAGGCCGCGCGGGTGGAACAGCGCCCGCTGCCGGTATCGGGTGCGCCCGTCCCCGTCCTGCTCGGCGTGCATCTCCAGCCAGGCGAGGCCCGGCAGCCGCATCTCGGCGCGGAGTCTGAGCAGCCGGCCGCGTTCGATCTCCTCGACCCGCCAGAAGTCCAGGGAGTCGCCGACCCTCAGGTGTGCGGCGTCGCGGCGGCCCCGGCGCAGTCCGACGCCCCCGACGAGCCGGTCGAGCCAGCCGCGGACGGCCCAGGCGAGCGGGAAGGAGTACCAGCCGTTCTCCCCGCCGATGCCCTCCACGACCCGCCACAGGGCCTGCGGCGAGGCCTCGACGGTGCGCTCACGGACATCGGAGTAGAGGCTGCCGCCGGCCCAGTCCGGGTCGGTGGGCAGCGGGTCGCTCGGGGCGCCGGGCACCGAGGCGGAGGACCAGCGGGTGAGGACCTCGGCGTCCCGGACCTTCCTGAGGGCGTAGGTGAGGGCCGTGTCGAAGTCGAGGGGCGTGCCGGGCGGGTCGGGCACCCAGGTGGCGATGTCGTGCTCGTCGCAGACGACCTCGTACTTGAGGGATTCGGCGAGGGGGCGGGCGATGGCGCGGGGCACCGGGGTGACCAGGCCGACCCAGTGGCTGGACAGCCGCGGGGTGAGGACCGGTACGGGCAGGATGAGCCGCTGGGGCAGCCCGTCGACGCGGGCGTAGCGGCGCATCATGTCGAGGTAGGTGAGGACGTCGGGGCCGCCGATGTCGAAGGCGCGGCTGACCTCGGCGGGCATCCGGGCGCTGCCGACCAGGTAGCGCAGCACGTCGCGGACGGCGATGGGCTGGATACGGGTGCGCACCCAGCTGGGGGTGACCATCACGGGCAGCCGCTCGGTCAGGTAGCGGAGCATCTCGAAGGAGGCCGAGCCGGAGCCGATGATGACGGCGGCGCGGAGCACCGTGGTGGGGACCCCGGAGGCCAGGAGGATGCGCCCGACCTCGGCGCGGGAGCGCAGATGGGGCGAGAGGTCGCGGTCGGGCACCCCGCCCGGGGTGAGTCCGCCCAGGTAGACGATGCGGCGGACGCCGGCGGCGCGGGCCTGCTCGGCGAAGTTCCGCGCGGCCAGGCGGTCGGTGTGCTCGAAGTCGCGCCCGGTGCCGAGGGCGTGCACGAGGTAGTAGGCGACGTCGACGCCCCGCAGGGCGGAGGCGAGCGACACGGCGTCGGTGACGTCGCCGCGGACGATCTCCGCCTGCCCGGCCCAGGGGTGGTCGCGCAGTTTCTCGGGAGTGCGGGCGAGGCAGCGCACCCGGTGGCCGGCGGTGATGAGCTCGGGGACGAGCCGGCCGCCGATGTAGCCGGTGGCTCCGGTGACCAGGCACAGTGTGCCCGGGGCCGAGGGTCCTTGTGCGTCCGTCATCGAGTTGCTCCGATCGGGTGTCGCGGGTGCTCCCCCGGAGTTCTTCCGGGGGTACGGTCCGGCCGGATGCACGGACCGCCGCCCACGAGGTGATCGTGCGGAGCGCGAGCGCGCCTACTTCGGCATGAGGACCGTGTCGACGATGTAGACGGTGGCATTGGCGGTGGGGACGTCGCCGCAGACCACCTTGGAGGTGTTGTTCACCTGGTAGGCGGTGCCCGAGCCCTTGGTGGTGATCATTCCCTTCTGGAGGGTCTGGAAGGAGCCGCTCCCCAGCTGCGTCGGGGTGAGCTTCTCGCCCACCACGTGATAGGTGAGGATCTTGGTCAGGGTCTCCTTGTCGGCGAGGACCTTGTCCAGGTCCGCCTTCGGGATCTTCGCGAACGCGTCGTTCGTCGGCGCGAACACCGTGATGTTCTGGGCATTGTTCAACGTGTCCACCAGGCCGGCCTTCTTCACGGCCGCGACCAGGGTCGACAGCGCCGGGTTGTTCGAGGCGGCGGTGGCGACCGGGTCCTGCGCCATGCCGTCGAAGGAACCCGCGCCGCTCTTGGGCACCGAGGCGCACGCGGGGCCGAACGGAGCGCCCGCTCCCGGGCCGGTGTCGCCGATCGGATCGGGCGAAGAGACCGCGTCGGGCGCGGCGGCCCCCTCATTGCTCGTACTCTCCTCCGAACAGGCGGACAGTGCCAGCGGAAGCAGCACTGCGGCGGTCACCGCGAGGGCGGCACGACGGAAGGTGTGAATGCTCATGGTCTCTCCTGCGTCTACGGGACCCACCCATCGGTGAATCACGCCGGCAATTCGGCACGGGCCCTCATCCGGATGGCCTCCTCACCCGAACGAGTGGCAGCTCGTACAAGCTGCCGATCGACGGCCCGGGGGCTGCCGAAGGCACCGCCCGCCGCGACCCATCCGCCTGCCCCTCGGCTCCGAACGAGCTGTGCAACCGAGTACTCCTGGAGGACCTCCCCGGTGAGAGAGAACGTGCGCATAGGCCGGCACCCGTCGGCCGCTCCCGACCTGCCGGAATTGATGGGCCGGGTGGCCCGCGGTGATCAGCAGGCGTTCACGGCCGTCTTCGAGGCGGTGTCGGGCCCCGTACTGGGCCTCGTACGGTCCGTGCTGCGGGACCCGGCCCAGTCCGAGGAGGTCGCCCAGGAGGTACTGGTCGAGCTCTGGCGGACCGCCGCCCGCTACCAACCCGCGCGGGGCTCGGTGATGAACTGGGTGCTGACCCTGGCCCACCGCCGGGCCGTCGACCGGGTGCGTTCCGCGCAGGCGTCGACCAACCGCGAGAAGCGGGCGGCGCTGCTGGACCACACCACGGCCTACGACGAGGTGGTGGAGCAGGTGGAGAGCCGGCTGGAGCGCGAGCAGGTACGGCGCTGTCTGCACGGACTCAGCGAGATGCAGCGCCAGGCGGTCACTCTGGCGTACTACCGCGGCCTGACCCACCGGGAGGTCGCGGAGTTGTTGGCCCTTCCGTTGGGTACCGTGAAGACACGGCTGCGCGACGGGCTCATCCGGCTTCGTGACTGCCTGGGGGTGGGCGTGTGAACACCGCGGATCTGCACACGTTGACGGGCGCGTACGTGCTCGACGCCCTGGATCCGGGCGAGCGGGCCGCCGTCGAGCGGCACCTCGCCGACTGCGCGTCCTGCGCCCAGGAGGTCCGGGAGTTCTCCGAGACCGTCACGCGCCTCGGGCTCGCCGTCGCGGCGCCGCCGAGTGCCGCGCTGCGCGACGAGGTGCTGCGCCGGATCGCGACCGTACGCCAGGATCCACCCACGACGGCGCGGACCGGTCGCGGCGGCCACGTACGGCCCCGCTGGCGGCCGGTGCCGAGCTGGGCCCTGGCGGCCTGCCTCGCGGGGGCCGTGGCGCTGGGCGGTGTCGCCGTGGCGCAGTACGAGCAGGCCGAGGACGCCCGGCAGCAGGCGCAGCGGGCCAGGCTCGCGAACGATGCCGTGGGCGCGGTCCTCGCGGCCGCCGACGCCCGGGTGGCCACGGCGCCGCTGCGGGACGGAGCGGTGGGCACCGTGGTGGTCTCGGACTCCCGTAACCAGGCGGTCTTCGCGGCCTCCGGGCTGCCGGCGCCGCCCAGCGGGAAGGTGTACCAGCTCTGGTACAACGACGGCGGCGGCAAGATGCGTCCGGCGGGCCTGATGGGCTCCGGTACCCCGGCGACGGCCACGCTCCTCGACGGTCCGGTCGACACGGCGTCGGGGATGGGTGTCACCGTCGAACCGGCCGGCGGCTCGCCGCGGCCGACCTCGAATCCGGTGGCCCTGCTGACCTTCCCGACGGTCTGACCGGCCTCCGGGCCCCTCCCCGGTCAGACCGTGGAGGACGCCCGGAAGCGGTTGCGGTACTCCGTCGGCGTCGTGTCGAGCTTGCGGCGGAAGGCACGGACGAGGGTGTCGGTCGTGTTGAAGCCGCAGACGGTCGCGACGCGTTCGAGGGTGTCGTCCGTGGACTCCAGCCGGTTGCGGGCCACTTCGACCCGGGCGGATTCGATGTAGGCGGCCGGGGTCATGCCCAGTTCCGTCTTGAAGATCCGGGTGAGCTGCCGTTCGCCGACGTGCGCCTGTTCGGCGAGGTCGGCGACGGTCAGCTGCTCGGCGATGTTGCGCGTGATGTAGTGGCGCAGGTCCTCGATGCGCCGCGTGGTCGACACCGGTTCGAGCGGAACGCTGAACTGGCTCTGTCCGCTGGGCCGTTTCAGATACATCACCAGCTGCCGGGCGACGCGCAGGGCGACGGCCTCGCCGAAGTCGTCGGCGACGAGGGCGAGCGAGAGGTCGAGGCAGGAGCTGATGCCGGCGCCGGTCCACACGTCCCGGTCCCGGATGAAGATCGGATCGGCGTCGACCTCGATCGAGGGGTGCTCGTCGGCGAGTTGGCGGGCGGTCGACCAGTGGGTGGTGGCCCGCCTGCCGTCCAGCAGCCCGGCGTCGGCGAGGATGTGCGCGCCCACGCAGACGGATGCGACGCGCCGGGCCGTGGCGGCGAGGGTCCGTACCCGGTCGACCACGGCGGGGTCGGCGACGGCGCGGACCCGACCCCGTTCGTCCACCTCGACCGACCCGGGCACCAGCAGGGTGTCGATGCTCCGCCCGGCCACCTCCTGGAAGGTGGTGTCCGGGAGGATGCGGACCCCGGCGGAGGTGGTGACGGGGTCCATGGTCTCGGCGGCCAGGGCCACCCGGTAGCCCGACGCCTCGCCCAGCTCCCGCCGCAGCAGGGCGAACACCTCCGGCGGGCCGGTGACGTCCAGCAGGTCGACGCCGTCGAAGAGGACGACGACGATGAACCGTCCGGCGGTGCTCAAGGGGTGTCTCCGTTCGGTGCGACGACGGTCGTGTCAGGACCCACCGTATGTCGGTTTCTGCGGGTTGGATGACATTGCCGACATCCGGGGGCGGTCATAGCGTGGAGAGCACGGCCGCCGCTCCGCGGCCCGGAACCTCTCGAACGACACCCCAGGAGGGTATTTCCATGTCCAAGGCGACCCTGCGCGATCTGATCGGCCTCGACCGGAACCCGGCGTCACCGGCCGAGGCGACGCTGATCCTGATCGACTACCAGAACACCTACACCCGAGGCGTGATGGAGTTGACGGGGTGGGAGGCCGCCCTCGACGCCGGCGCCGCGCTGCTGGACCGGGCCCGTGCGGCCGGGGCGAAGGTCATCCATGTGATCAACGACGGCGGCGAGGGAAGCCCGTACGACATCCGGGCCGAGATCGGCCGGATCCATCCCCGGGTGGCTCCGGTCGACGGCGAGGTCGTGGTCGTCAAGACGGTCCCCAACGGGTTCGTCGAGACCGACCTGGGCGACCACGTCGACGCCGCCGGCCACAAGGACGTCCTCCTCGCCGGGTTCATGACCCACATGTGCGTGACCTTCACCGCGGAGGGCGCGTTCCTGCGGGGCAACCGGCCCACCGTGGTCGCGGACGCGTGCGCGACCCGGCCGCTGCGGACGGCGGTGGCCGAGGTGTCCGCCGAACAGCTCCACCACGCCGCGCTCGCGACGATCGCCGATCTCTACGGGGTCGTCGTCCCGTCCGTCTCCTCCCTCGGCTGAGGCGGCGGCCGGTCCGTCAGCCCGCCGTCGCCACGAGGCGTCGCAGGGCGGCCTGGGCGGGTGGGCCCCAGGTGGGCTTGCCGCCCGGGCGGCCGCGGACGCCCGCCTCGCCGATGAGGATGCCGCCGAGGGCTCGCTGCGCCGCCCAGCCACGGGCGCGGCGCCGGGTCGCGTCGTCCACGGCCGGCCGGTAGGAGGCGTGGAAGCGGTCGACGGCGCCGTCCGGCAGCAGGGTCCACGGGGCGGCGAGGTCGCAGGCCGGATCGCCCGCGCAGAGATCACCGAAGTCGATCACGCCGCACAGGGTGCCGCCCGCGGTGAGGACGTTGGCCGGGTGGAGGTCACCGTGCAGCCACATCGCCGGGCCCGCCCAGACGGGCGCGGCGACGGCGTCCTCCCAGACCGCGCGAACGGCGTCCGGGTCGGGGATCAGCCCCATGTCGGCGGCGGTGGCGAGCCCGTCGGCGAACGCGTCGGCGTGCTCGGCCAGTGGCCCCCCACGGCCGTGGTTGCCCACGGGTGCCCCCTCGGGAGCCGGTCGGTGAAAGGCCGTCAGGAAGGCGGCCAGGGCGTCGGCCGCGGCCGTGGCGTTCGTGGCGGGGGCGCGGTCGGCGGGCTCACCGGGCACCCAGGTGGTGACGATCCAGGGACGCGGGAACCTCTCGGAGGGCTCGCCGATGCGCTGCGGTACGGGAACCGGCAGCGGCAGGCCCGGGGCGAGGACGGGCAGCCAGGCGTGCTCCTTGCGCAGCAGCGCGTCCGCGGCCGGCGTCGCCCAGGGCAGCCGGACGGCGAGGTCCTCCCCGAGCCGCCACAGCTGGTTGTCCCAGCCACGGGCACCGAACCGCACGGGGCGGTCCGCCAGGTCGGGGTGCTGATCGCGCAACAGGTCCCGGACCAGCTCCGCGGTGACCTCTGTCCGGTCGTGCGTCTCGGTATGTGTCATACGCGCCAACCGTAGTCGGGACCGCCTGCGCAGAGCCGGCGGGACTCAGAGGTCCTCGCCGAGCGGCAGCCGGTGGATGCCCGGCAGGTACTCGTCGAGCTCGCCCGGCGTGAACCGGGACATGCCCACGACGTGCCAGAACTCACCGGCCACATCGCCCTCGTACTTGTACCCGCCGGCCGGTGTCAGCGCCGCCCAGCCGCCCGCCATACCCATCAGCGTCGCGCGGGGGGACGGCGGTTCCCCGTCCGCCGGGACGTTCCAGAGCCGTACGGTGCCGTCCTCGGCGCCGCTCGCCAGGGTCGTACCGTCCGGGGAGAAGGCGAGCGAGAGCACCCGTCCGGTGTGCCCGACGAGGTCGGTCAGGTGCTCGCCCGTCACGGCGTCCCACAGGGCGACGGCCCGGTCGTCGCCGCCGATGGCCAGCAGCGGGCGGCTCGGGTGGGCGGCCACCGCCCACAGCCGGCCGCCGCGTCCGCGCAGCCGCGGACCGGCCTGCCCGTCCCGCCAGACGATGGCCGTACCGTCCCAGCTCGCGCTGGCGAGCCAGTCGCTCCCCGGGCCGTACGCGACGCCGTACACCCGGTCGGCATGCCCGCCGAGCTGATGCAGGAGGGCGCCGTTCCGGGCGTCCCACACCCGGACGAAACTGTCGTCGCAGCCGGTGGCCAGGACATCGGCGTCCGAGCGGAAGGCGATGGAGCGGACCCGGCCCCGGTGCTCGGTCAGCGTCGACACGGGGGAACCCGTGGGGCGGAACCAGACGCGGACGGAATCGTCGTCGTTGGCGGTGGCGAGCAGGGTCCCGGACGCGTTGAAGGCCTCCGCCCAGACGTGCTCGGTCTCGGCGTCGAGCTCCCTGAGGTACTCGCCGCCCACCGGGTTCCAGAGGTACATGTCGCCGTCGTTGCTGGCCGTGGCCAGGACGGCTTCGACAGGGCTGAAGGCCGCCGAGACCAGCCGGTCGCCGCGCCCGGTGAGTTCGTCCGTACGGCGGCCCGTGCGCGTCTCCCACAGCCGTACGACCCCGTCGTTGCCGGCCGCCGCCAGCTGCGTGCCGTCCGCGCTGAAGGCGACCCCGCTGATCCGGCGGCCGTGGCCGCGCAGGATGCGCTTGCCCTGGCCGGTGGCCGCGTCCCAGATCTGCGCGCCGCCGTCGTTGCCGACGGTGAGCAACTGGCTGTCGCCGGGCCGGAAGGCGCAGGCCCAGGCGGTGCCGCGGTGCTCGGTCGGCTGCTGGAGATGAAGGGCGATCGTGTACCCGTGGGGGCGCCCGGTGACCGTCCACAGCCGGACCGCGCCGTTGCTGTCGCAGGCGGCGAGGAGCTTCCCGTCGTCGCCGAAGAGCACCTGGTAGACGGCGCCGGTGCCCCGTTCGAGGATTCCGGCGGGGGTCCCGACCACCGGGTCCCAGAGCCGGATCTGGCCGTCCGTGTCACCACTGGCCAGGAGGTTTCCCTCGGGGTGGAAGTCGAGGACGTACACACGCCCGGTGTGTCCGGTGAACTCGTGCAGCAGCCGCGCGTCGGCCGTCCGCCAGATCCGCACCGTGCCGCCCTGTCCGGGACCGCCCCGGTCGGCGGTGGCGAAGAGGGTCCCGTCGGGGCTGAACCGGGCCCGGTAGACGGCCCCTTGATGGCCCTCGATCTCCCGGACGCAGTGCCCGGTGGTCAGGTCCCACAGTCGTACCTTCGCGCTCGCGTCCCCGGTGAGCAGCAGGCCGTCCGGTCCGTAGACCGCGGTGTAGACGGGCGCGGTGTGGCCCGGCATCCGTTGCAGGGGCTCGCCGGTGGCCACGTCCCAGACCGTGACCAGGCCCTCGCGGTCGCCCGTGGCGAGCAGTGTGCCGGCCGCGTCGAAGGAGACCGGCCACACCCCGTCGGGGTGGACCCGCAGGTGGTGGCGGCAGACCCCGGTCACCGGGTCCCAGAGCCGCACCGCACCGTCGGAGCCGCCGGTGGCGATGACGTCCGGCCGGAACTTCACGGCGTACACGCGCCCTTCGTGCCCCTGGAGGGTGCGCACGGCCCGGCCGTCGTCGGCGCCGCAGACCAGGACGGAGCCGTCCTCGCTGCCGACCGCGAGGAGTTCGCCGTCGCTGCTGTACGCGATGGGTTCGGGAAGGCGGCTCGTGCGCATGCCGAACCCGTACGGGACCCCGACGGCGGAGGGCCGGAACCCGGCGTCCACGGGCATCCCGGGGGCGATCGCGGCGGTCCCCAGCTCGGGGGCGGCCCGCACCTCGTCGTCCATCGTCACGTCGATGAGCGCCGCCCGGTGCCAGCGGCTGCCGGTCAGCAGGGCGCCCCGCAGATCGGTCCGGGTCAGCCGCGCCCGGCTGAGGTTCGCGCCGGACAGGTCGGCCCGGCTCAGGTCGGCCCGGTCGAGACGGGCGCCGGTCAGCCGGGTGCCCCGCAACAGGGCGCCGGAGAGGTTGGCGCCGATCAGCCGGGCGTCCGTCAGATCCGCGTCGGAGAGGTCGACCCCGGAGAAGTCGCGGTGCGAGAGGTCCTCGCCGGCCAGCCGGGCGCCCCGCAGATCGGCGTTGGCCGGTACCCGCAGCCGGTCGGAGATCCGTACGGCGTTGGCGCGGGCGGCCTCGCTGACCGCCCGCCCCGGGGAGTCGAGGACCTCGCGCACCCAGCGGGCGCACTGCTCGTGGTCGGCGAGGTCGCAGAAGAACTCGACGGCGAGCTGGCTGAGCGGGCGCGCGAGCAGCACGGTGTGCTGCCCGCGGGCGAGCTGACGGGCAGCCTCCCGCGCCACCAACCATTCGATGACGGAGCCGTGGATGAACTGGAAGACCCCGTCGTCGCTGCGGACCAGCAGGCTGCCCGCGCCGACCGCCTGGGCGCGCTCGGACGCGGTGAGCGGGGACTCGGTGAGTTCGCTGAGGGTGCCGGCCACGGTCTCGGTGAGCTCGTCGAGCCGCAGGGCGCTGCGGCCGCTCTCCCACAACCGCCAGGCCAGCGCGGTCACCGCCGCCCACAGCTGGTCGAGGGTGAGCCCGGGCGGCGCACCGGGACCGCCCTGGCCGCGCCGTTCCTCGTGACCGAGCCAGGAGGTGAACACGTCCTCGTACAGCCGGGCGGGGCTGAGCGCGCGGCCCGCTCCGGCGACCGCGCGCAGTTGGTCCTGGCTCAGGTCGGCGACGAAGGAGAGCAGCCGGGGATTGCGGCAGAGCATCAGGAGGTCGGGGATGTTGCGCAGGAGCTGGTAGCGGCGGTCGGCGGCGTGCTCGTCGCCGTAGCTGCGGACGAGGTAGGAGCGGATCTGGGCCGGGGTGAAGCCCTCGACGGCCAGGATCCTGCGTTGCGGGAGCAGGCCGACGCGCTCGCCGAGCGCGGTGAGGACCTGGGCGTGCGACTTGAAGTGCTGGGTGCGGCTGCTGACGACGATCTTGGCGTGGTCGACGGCGGCGTCGAGGAGGACCTGGAGGTGGTCGGCGGCCCGGTCGTAGCTGACCCGGTTGACCAGTTCGTCGAAGCCGTCGAAGAGCAGGACGACGCGGCCCTGGGCGAGCATGTAGCGCAGGGCGCGCAGGTCGATGGTGTCGACGTCGTGGCCGGCCAGATGGGCTGCGACCAGGCCTTCGAGGCTGTGCGCCCGGTCCAGGGAGTTGAGCGGGATCAGCAACGGGGTCAGGTGCGGGAGCTGTTCGGGGATGCGCCGGGCGAGCTCGCGCAGGGCGAAGGTCTTGCCGTGTCCGAAGTCGCCGAGGAGCAGGACGAACCGGCCGTGGTCGGATTCGAGGAGTTCCAGCAGCTCCTCGACGAGTCCGTCACGTTCTTGGCCGTCGGGGCGGTCGGCGTCGCGGTAGCGCTGGGGGAGGTAGAGGCCGGGGGCGTACTGCTCGCTGCTGCTGAGCCGGGCCGTCTGCGCGGCGACGTAGCCCCGCAGGTCGAGCAGGCCCTGGAACTCGATGAAGCTGCGGACCCGGACCCGGACGCCGTGGGCGGCGGCCCGGCGGCGCAGCCCGGCGGCCGGGGCGTCGCCCGCGTACACCAGGACGGCCTCGGAGCCGGTGTCGGTGGCGTGCACCTGGGCGATGAAGCGGTCCAGTTCCTCCTCGGTGGGGCTCCCCGGGTGGACGGCTATGCGCTGCTGCTGGACGACGCCGTCCTCCTGCTCCCGCCAGGTGGCCATGATCTGTGCCATGTCGGCCGGTTCGCGGCGCGGGACGTCGCGCAGCCGCACGCCCTCCCGGCGCACCCGGCAGATCTCCTTGACGCGCTCGGCCAGCGAGGCGGCCGGGTCGTCCAGGGGAGCCCGTCCGCCGGGCCGCTCGACGTCGATGACGGCGGGCAGTTCCGGTACGGGGAAGACCCGGCGGGTCTGTCGCCATGCGGCGGGGAAGGTCTCGGACGCGGAGGTGATCCGGTCGTCCCAGCGGGTCACGCCCTGGGCGCCGATCTGCAGCAGCTGGAACCTGGCGGGGGCGGCGGAGCCGAACAGGGGCAGCTCACCGCCGGCTCCGGCAGCGGCGGCGGCGCCGGAAGTCCCGGCGAGCTGGGTGCGGCTGGGGGCCGAGGTGGTGCTGCGCGGGCCGCCGGTCGGCCCGTGCAGCAGCAGGTGCAGCCGCGGGGCGGCGAGCCGGGCGAAGGTGTCGGCGTCCCGCAGCCCGCCGGGGCCGCCGACCGCGTCGCCGGGGCGGCGGCCGTCGGTGAGCGGGTGGCGGAGCGCGCCGACGCGCAGCCAGCCCTCCTCCTCGTAGCGGCGCATGGCCTCGGCGAACCAGGCGGCCTGGTCGCGGCCGATGAAGCCGTACTGCTCCTCGGGGCGGTGGCTGTAGGCCATGGAGGAGTTGAATCCGGCGACGACCGTGCTCAGTTCGGGCACCGGGAAGAGGGTCCAGGGCTGGTCGCTGTCGAAGACGGTGTCCAGGCCCTGGTAGAGGCCGCGGAACAGCCTGGTGTAGTGGCGCCATTTGGGCCAGTACGGCGGCTGCGGTGCCACCTCGTCGGCCTCGCAGGTGTGGAAGTAGGCCTGGGACGCGGCCTGGTTCACGTCCTGCGCGCCCGGTACCACCATCACGCGCTGGGGGGAGAGGTCGAGCTGGGATCGCAGGGCGGTGAGGAAGCTGAGGGCCTGGTCGCATTCGCGCGGGCTGCCGGACGCGGTGAGGTCGCCGGTGACGACCATCAGATCGGGGGCGGGTGCCCCGGCGTCCCTGAGCATGATGAGGTCGCCGCGGATCTGCCGGCTGAGCGAGTCGGGTTCGCGGCCGCGCCCGAAGTCGGGCCCGGCCAGGTGCAGGACGGTCACGGTGTCCTGGGGGTTGTGGCCGGCCGCGGCGGCCTGCGGGTAGAGCGGCGCCCTGGCCGCCCGCCGGCGCCCGGACCAGCCGGGGCCGGCGAGCGCGCTCGGCTGCGGCTGCCCGGGGTTGGGCTGCTCCGGGTGACGGACGGGTCCCGGCCCGCTCCCCGGATAGCCGGGGCGGCGGCCCGGGCGGGCGTGGCCGTCGACGGCCTGGCCGACCCGGTTCAGCAGCAGGGAGCGGGCCGCGTCGATGTCCGCGACGCCGACGAGGTCGACGTAGGTGATCGTGGCGAGGAGTCCCTCGATCGGGATCTCGTCCACCCGGACGGTCAGCAGCCTCCGTTCGGGCGACTCGGGCGAGGCCCGGAGCGCGGCCTGCCATTCCATGCGACCGTAGGTGGAACGCTCGTAGTGGCGTGACAGTACGGCGATGACCGCCAGGGACTCGCTGACGCCCCTGTCCATGAAGTCTATGAAGTTGGTTCCCGGTACGAAGTCCCAGGCCTGCACCACCGTGCGGTAGCCGGCTTCCTCCAGGGTCCAGGCGATCCACGCGGCCCATTGTTCGTCTGCCGGGGAGTAACTGATGAAGAAGTCGAACTCTCTTGCGGGAGCGCCGAATTGCCCGTCCGTCATCATGAGTCCATCGTAGGGCCGTGCCCCCGTCTGCGGGTTTGTCCCGGCAAGGACGAGGTGGTCCCCCGCGGGACGCCGGACCCGCCGCCCGGGCGGGACTGTCCGATTCCTTCCGCCCCGTCTGATGCCGGGGCGTGTGTATGTGCGAACCTGTTCGCCGTGTCCCTCCTCAGGCGTCTGCATCCACTGGACTGGCTGGCCGGCGGCCTGCTCGCACTCGGTGCACTGTGCGTCGCCACGGGCCTGCTGCCCACCGGACCCGCCACGGACGTGCTGCAGCGCATCGGTCCGCTGGTGGTGTTCCTGGCCACCGTGATCGTCCTCGCGGAGCTGACCGGCAAGGCGGAGGTCTTCGACGTCGTCGCCACCTGGGTGGCCCGGGCGGGGCGCGGCCGATACCCCCTCCTCTTCTGTCTCTGCGTGCTGTTCGCGTCCGTCACCACCATCACCCTCAACCTGGACACGACGGCGGTCCTGCTGACCCCGGTGATGCTGGCGCTGGCGACCCGGGTCGGTATCGCGCCCGTACCGCTGGCGATGACCACGGTGTGGCTGGCCAACACGGCCAGCCTGCTGCTTCCGGTGTCGAACCTGACGAACCTGCTGGCCGCGGACCGCATCGCGCTGACCCCGTCGGAGATGGCCGCCACCATGTGGGCGCCGCAGTTGGCCGCGATCGCGGTCACGATGGCCTGCCTGTGGGGCTTCTACTGGCGCCCGGGGCGTCGCGCCGAGACCCGCTACACGCCGCCGCCCCTGCCGCGGCCCGCGGACCGGGTCCTGTTCCGGGTGAGCGCGGTGGCGTGCGCCGGATTCCTGCTGGCGATCCTGCTCGCCGACGTGCCGCTGTGGTCGGCGTCGATGGCGGCCGCGCTGATCGTGGTCGTGGCCTTCTGGTTCCGCAGCCGGGAGACGCTGCGCCTCTCCCTGATCCCCTGGCGGCTCCTCGTCCTCGTCCCGGGGATGTTCCTGGTCGTGGAGACGGTCAACGCCCACGGGCTGCACGACATCCTGGCGGCGGCGATGGGGTCCGACAACGACGTCGTCGGCATGCTGAGGTCGGCGGCGGTCGGTGCGGGCTTCTCGAACGTGCTGAACAACCTCCCGGCCTATCTGGCGGGCGAGGCGGCCATTCCGGTGGCCAATCACGAGCAGCTGCTCGCCCAGCTGATCGGCGTCAACGTGGGGCCGGTCATCACGCCGTGGGCCTCGCTGGCCACCCTGCTGTGGTTCGAGCGGTGCCGCTGGCACGGAACCCGGATCGACCTGGGCCGCTTCTTCGGTACGGGCGTCGTGCTGGCGGTGGCGGGCACGCTGGCGGCGACGCTGGCCCTGGCGGCCACGACCTAGGGATCTTGTCGGCCGAGCCCGCGTCGTCCGGTGCCGTGCATCGCAAGGCGGAGGGGCTCCCTTGTACCGGACGTACTCGGACGCTCCGACAACGCCGCGAGGTGCGGTGCCGGGCGGCGCGGGCCCGGCAAGATCCGAAAGAGCCGGCCTAGCGGTAGAAGGTCCGGCCGCCGGAGCCGGAGGAAACGGACCACACCTCGCTGATCAAACCGTTGGTGATCCTCAGGGTGTCGGTCCCGCTCCTGGCGACGGTTCGGGCGTCTTCGTCCCTGACGGAAGCGAGATAGGGGCGGGCGACCAGGCCGGTCGGTGCGCCATCGACAAGCGCGAGGTCCACGACCGCCGCACCCTCGGCGACGAAGCGAAGCCCACGTCGCTCTCGGTGCCAGGCCGCGATGATGTCGGCGAGCTGCTGCGGAGTGCGGACGTCGTCGAAGGCCTCGGTGCCTGCCTGGGCGTAACGTAGGACGAATTCCGGCGCCATGATCTTCTCGGCAAGGTCCAGATCACCGTTCCACATCGCCGTCCACCGGTCGTAGGTGTGGATGCCGAACTGCCGCACTTCGTTGTCGCTCATCAAGACCGCCCTCGATCGTTTCGGGTTCGCGAGGTTCGCGACGGTAACAAGAGGGTCTGACAACGGTGACCGCCTGCCGGGCCCGGCAGGACCCGACCCGGCCCGGCCCGGTGAACCTTCCCGGTCGCAGCACCCCTAGCCGCTCGGGGTGACGGCCCCCACCTCCTCCAGCAGGTACGCGAGGGTCTCGCCGCGGGCCGCGACGAAGCTGCGCCCGGTGTCGGCCCCGGCGAAACCGGGTCTGAACTCCGCCCCGGACAGCGTGCGCAGCTCCACGCCCGCCTCGGCGGCGAGCAGCGCCCCGGTCGGCAGGTCCACGCCCTCGGCGCGGTAGCCGACGAAGGCGTCGATGGTGCCGCGCGCCAGCAGGCTCCAGCCGAGCAGTGGCGCCCACAGCTGCAGGACGCGCCGGCAGCGCAGCTCCAGCACCGCGCGCAGGGCCACCGCCGTCGGGTCGCCCCGTTCCACGGCGTATCCCTGGGTCCAGGCGACGACGGGCCCGGGGCGCGGCAGGGTGCGGGCGGGGCCGGGCAGCTCGCCGGACGGTCCGTGGGCTCCGTACCCCTTGACCGCGTGCCAGGTCTCCCCGGTGACCGGCTCGTGCACCACTCCCATCACGGGGGTGCCCGCCAGGCACAGCCCGATCCCCACCGCGTAGGTGGGCAGCCCGATCACGACGTTGTTGCTGCCGTCCAACGGGTCGACCAGCCAGGTGCGTTCGCCCGCCGCGTCGAGGAGCCCTGCCTCCTCGGACAGGATCCGGTCCCGCGGGAAGTGGCGCTGTATCCGGCTCAGTACGAGTTTCTCGGCGGCGAGGTCGAGGTCCATCTGCACGTCCCCGGAAGCGCCCTTCGTCCGCACGCACCGCGCCGTGCCGAAGCGCCTGCGCAGCAGGCCGCCCGCCTCCTCCGCCGCGGCGACGGCGACCTGCCTCTCGTGGTCGAAGTCAGGCCCGCTGTTGGGCATCGATCCTCCTGAGGACGGTGTGGACGCTGCGCACGGTCTGCGCGGTGTCGCACAGTCGGCGGGTCGTGCGGCGCGGTCGGCCGTCGAGCGGGCCGAGCGAGAGGTCGAGCTGCCCGGGGATCGACGTCCCGTGCACCAGGGTGGCCGCCGGTTCCGCCCCCTCCAGTGCGGTGGCGTGGAACTCGCCCGCCGCCAGCGTGTACGTCTCCCCGCCCGCGCTGATGTGGGCGGGTCCGGGCTCGCTCCGTACCAGGAGGGAGGTCGGCCGGATCTCGTCCACGCCGTCGCTCCCGCTGAACACCTCGAAGATCCGGTGGGTGGCGCCCTCCTCGCGGTCCCGCACCGCGCTCGTCCGTACGGGCAGGTTGGCCACCCGCCCGTACAGCACGCGGCTGCGCAGTTCCCAGCTGTGGGCGTGCATCGGTGACGCGTCCGGATCGGCGCGGTTGCCGATCTCGAAGAGATGCACGCAGATTCCGCGTGGCCCCTCTCTCAGCAATGGCAGGCAGAGGAATCCGAGCGGATGTCGGACGGCATGTAACTCCCGGGCGCCGGAGGCTATTTCCTCCAAGGTGACGAGAGTGCTTTCGAGCTCGGGGTCCATGGGCACGCGCCGGAGCGCATCACCTCCTGTAGGGGTCCTCCGCGTGCAGGGCCTTCTCGATGATCTTGCCGATGTCGCTGTCGGTGAAGACGCGTGGCAGTGGCAGCCGCAGGTCGTCGAAGAGCGTCCGCACTTCGTCGACGGTGGGCTCCTGGCCGAGCGGGGAGGCGACGCGCAGGTCGAGCACGGTCGCCTGCTCGCGGCTCTGGTGCAGCTCGGTCACGTAGTAGTCGTAGAGCGGCTGCCCGCGCTCCACCAGCAGGTTCACCCGGGACTGATCGTCCTGGGTGATGATGAGGCAGGTCTCGGACAGGTCGAAGCGCAGGGTCGGCACGGCGGCCGACAGATGCACGCTGATCTCCAGGGTGGTCAGCTGCCGCTGGTACCAGCACGCGGCGAGGACGGTCGCGTACGACTCCCGGCGGACCCGGTCGGTGGTCCACAGATCGTCTCCGCGACGCTGCGCGCCGAACATCTGCCGGAACCGGGCGTACGCGGCGCAGGCCCGCTCGTCGGCCGGATTGACGATGTCGATCTTCACGTTGAGCTGCGAGCGCTGTTCCTTCGCGGCGGCCACGCACAGGGGCAGTGTGACCGCCCGCAGGTAGGTGCCCGTACCGCCCTTGAAGTACCAGAGGTTGGTGTGCTGGCGGGCCTTGCGCAGCGCCTCGCCGACCTCGTTGCCCGAGAGCGAACGCACCATCGCCAGGTCTTCCAGGGCCTGCCGGGTCCCGCTCATCGCCTCCTGGATGCTCGCGGGCCGGCGCACCCGCTCCACGATCGACCCGGTCGCGAGGAGGCCGAGGACGACGAGGGTGGCGCCGGAGGAGACGTCGTCACTGATGACGTCGCCGAAGATGTCGAGGAGTCCGACCGCCATCGCGATGCCCAGGGCGACCACGACGTCGGCGTTCCGCAGCACCCAGGCAACGAAGCGTTCCAACCGCCCTACGTGCGCTGCCATGAACGCACCCCCCTCCCCCACCCGTGTTCCGATGGTAGGAGATGCGCCGGTGGCGCCACCAGAGCGACTTCACGTCGCGCGGACGCCCTGATCGACAGGACACCCCCTAGGTGTATTGACTCGCAGGGTTGTTGACTCGGCTGATGGGTGGGTGTCCGTCGAGTGCGGTGTGGCAGCGGTGGTGGTTG